>DATDMO010000309.1:0-14240 GCA_036518755.1 Candidatus Acidiferrales bacterium
CATGTCGAAGCCTATAAGGAATTGACCGATCGCCTTATTGTCGATTTCGGTGTGAAAGAAGACGAGGTCCCAGAGCCGCCTGCGCAGGCGTAGAGTGCATTTGCGCCGGTCGCTGTGGGACGGATCAGTCTCCTTCTGGATGGGGGTGTTAACCAATTCGATTGTCTGCGAATCGCTTCGGCGTTACTTCGTGCTGGCCGCCCCAAGCAGGTGTTCGAGGAAGTGTGTGTCGAACTTGCCTGCCACAAAATCGGGGTCGGCCAGAATGCGCTTGTGCAAAGGTATCGTGGTCTTGATTCCCTGAACGACAAAGCCATCCAGAGCGCCGTGCATGCGGGCGATTGCTTCCGACCGGTCGCGGCCGTGCGCGATCAGCTTTGCGATCAGCGAATCGTAATAGGGCGGAATCACGGCGTCCGCATACGCCGCCGTATCCACGCGAATTCCCGGGCCGCCGGGGACTCGGAAAGCCGTAATGTGCCCCGGAGACGGCACAAATGTCTCGGGATCTTCCGCGTTAATCCGGCACTCGATGGCGTGGCCGAAAGTCCGGAACGAACCCACCGCCTTCTCGATAGGCTCTCCTGCCGCGATGCGAATTTGCGCCTTCACTAGATCTACCTGCGTAACCATTTCGGTGACGGGATGTTCCACCTGGATGCGCGCGTTCATCTCTATAAAGTAGAGATCCCCGGAAACATCGCGCAGAAACTCAACCGTTCCGGCTCCGGTGTAGCCGATTTTGCGAAGAGCTTCCACGACCTGTTTGCCGATTCTTTCGCGCACTGCCGGTTCGAGAACCGGTGAAGGCGATTCTTCGAGCACTTTCTGATGGCGGCGCTGGAGCGAACATTCGCGCTCGCCGAGATGAATCACGTTGCCGGCTTTGTCGCCCAAGACCTGGAACTCGATATGCCGGGGGCGCTCGATCAGCTTCTCCATGTAGACATTCGGACTGCCAAAGGCCTGCTGAGCCTCCGCCCGCGCGGTCTGAAATGCGGGAATCAGCTCCCGCTTGGTGCGGACCATCCGCATGCCGCGGCCGCCGCCTCCCTCAGCCGCTTTGATCATCAGGGGCAGGCCCACTTGCGCGGCGATTTTCTTGGCCGCGTCTTCGTCCGCGACGATTCCGTCGCTGCCGGGTATCACCGGCACGCCCGCGGCCGCCATCTCCGCCCGTGCGCGGTCCTTTTCACCCATCATGCGAATCACCGCCGGGGTTGGACCAATGAAGGTGATATGCGACGCCTCGCAGACTTCGGCGAAATTCGCGTTTTCGGATAGGAAACCGTAGCCGGGATGAATCGCGTCGACGTTGGCAATCTCAGCCGCGCTGATCACCTGCGGGATGTTCAGGTAGCTTTCCGAACTACGCGGCGGGCCGATGCAGATCGCCTCGTCCGCGAACCGCACGTGAAGCGCATGCCGGTCTGCTTCCGAATACACCGCCACGGTGCGAACGTCGAGTTCCTTGCACGCAGAAAGGATGCGCAGCGCGATTTCCCCACGGTTGGCAACCAGGATTTTTCGGAACATGACCTTCGAAGCGCCTGTCGCGGAAACTACCCGACAATCTCAAATCTCTGCGCAGTTCAAGAGCAGCTATTTCTTCGCTTGCGGCCGAATGCCAAAAAGCCGTTCGCCATACTCCACTGGCTTGCCATTTTCCACAAATATGTTCACGATCTCACCCGCTGCGTCCGACTCGATTTCGTTCATCAGCTTCATCGCTTCTATAATGCAGAGCACCGAGCCAACATCCACCTTCGCTCCAAGCGTTACAAAAGGCGAAGCCTCCGGACCGGGAGCGGAATAGAACGTCCCCACAATCGGGGACTTAACGATGTGGATATCGGCGCCGACAGCGCCCGCATCTGCAGCATGTTTGTGAGCTGCTGGAGCCGGATGGGCTGAAACTGCAGCTGGCGCCTGCGCAGGCGGGGCTAAAGCCGCCTCAGCCGTGCCGGAAGCTACCATTGGGGCCGATTGATGTACTGCGGATCGAGCCGAGGCCTTCTTCAGACGGATGTGGACGCCGGCTCGCTCGTATTCGAACTCCTCGAGCTGATGTTTCCCCATAAATGCTAGCAAGCGTTCGACTTCCGCTAGATCCACGCCGCGGACGCCCCCACCCTGCTCTGGATTCTGCTTTTTCGGCATTTAGAGTTCGAGAAATTCTCGCGGCGCTGTCGTGAGACTGGTCGCGCCGGTGGCTGTAACTAGCATTTCGTCTTCAATTCTTACTCCGCCGAGTTTCGAGATGTAAACACCTGGCTCGACAGTTACAACCATTCCCGCGCGCATTATTGTGCGTTCGTTCTGGCCAAGTCTTGGCATCTCATGCACTTCCAAGCCCAGCCCATGGCCAGTGCTATGCGTAAAATATGTTCCCAGCTTGAAACGCTTTAGTACGTTCCGCGCCGCCGCATCGACTTCTTGCGCCCGCACGCCGGGCCGGAGGGCGGTTCGTGCAGCGGCTTGGGCTTCGAGGACAGCAGCGTACATTTGCCTCACCTTTTGGGTCGCCCGTCCCAAGAAAACGGTGCGAGTCATGTCGCTGCAATAACCGCAAATTATAGCACCCTGGTCTAGTACGACCAACTGACTTTTGCCCAACAACTTCGTAGTTGGCCGGGCGTGGGGCCAAGCCGATCGCGGCCCGGAGGCGACAATCGTGTCAAAGGATGGCCCGGAACCACCGTAATGCTTGATCTTGTACTCAATTTCAGCCGCGACGTCGAGCTCGGTCATTTTGGGCCCGATCATACGGATTAAATCGCTGAAGACCCGAGAAATCAGGTCGGCCGCTTCGCGCATCCTTCCCAGCTCGTCAGCATCCTTCACAGCGCGTAGGTTTTCCACAAGGTTGCCATCTGAAACCCAGCGGATGCCAGGGCCGCTTTGGGCGTCCAGGGCCTTCTTTTGGGCGACGGTAAGGCCGTGAGGCGAATATCCAAGCCTGAGTGGCCTCTTGTGGCTTCGGAGAGCCTCAGAAACCGCCCGGATCAGTCCGCGCTTGGCTATGTGGACGCGAGTTCCAGAGACTTCTTCCCGAGCCTGGAGGGTGTAGCGGCTATCGGTGAAAAGCGAACTGAGCGACGGACCGACGAGGAGGAATGCGGCGCTACCCGTGAAACCGCAAAGGTAACGAATGTTAGGGAGAAGGGAAACGAGCAGCACGTCGACGCCAATTCCCGGGAGGAAACCCCGGAGCCTTTCCATCCTACTGGACGAGCCGCTCCGGGTTACCGTAGGTGGTATCGACTTTGCACTCACGCTCACGAAAAGGTCCGGCCTTGCGGCCGGAACCCATCATAACCTCTAGCTCGGCAAAATCCGAGGCGTGAGGAAGAACAAAAGCTCCTGAGACGTTGAACTCACCGTCGTGTGTCTGAATAGATTGCCGAGTATCGGAACGCTGCCGAAAAGCGGAACCTGCTGAATATCGGTCCGCTGCTGAGTGACGATGATGCCGCCGATTACAACCGTTGCGCCGTCGTTCACAGTGACTTTCGTTTCCGTCGACTGCGTATCGATGGCCGGTATACCTTGAATCCGGGGAATCGACGCATCAATCTGGTCGTTCTGAACCGTCACATCCATGAAAACGGTGCCGTCCGCTGTGATCTGGGGCGTAACATCCAGTTCCAGGACCGCGTTCACAAATTGCACGGATACAGTGTTATTGATGATCGTCTGAACCGGGATTTTAGTTCCCTGCTTTACCGTGGCCTTTTCGTTATTTTGGGTGATTACCTTCGGCCTTGAGAGCAACTTGCCGACGCCGCGATCTTCGGCCGCGGTAATAATTTCGTCCAGGGCGAATTCTCCATTTTGGAAAATGTAGGTGAATCCGCTCGTGGGGGCGCCCACACCCAGGTTTGTCAGCAAAGGCATGTTGCCGCTAGAAAGACTTGGGGGCGGCGAAGGCGGGTTAGTCCCCGTGCAGGTACCAAAGCAAAATGGCGGAGCGGGGAAATGGGTCACCGGACTCGTCCCCACGGAGCTTGCGCCTCCCAGGACGCTATTCCCCGTCCCAAGGGCGGCCGCCAACTGAGTGCCGAGTTCGCGGGCGAACGAGCGGTTGGCCGCCACCACGCGAGCCTCGATTTCCACCTGCTGCGATTTTCGGTCAAGCTGCCTGATCAGATTATCCATCACCGGCAGCGTGCTTGGTATGTCGCGAATAATCAGGGTGTTCGAGCGGTCATCCGAAATAATGTCTCCGCGCGCGGAGAGGAATTTCTTTAGCGTGGTGGCCATTTCGGTGGCCTTTGCGTAGCTGAGGACGCGGGTCGTCGTAACGACATCGGCTGCCTCCGCCTGCGCCTTGGCGAGGTCCCGGTTTTCCTCCGCTTCCTTCCGAAGTGTTGTCTTCGTCGCGATGCGGAGCACATTTCCGTCGAGCTGCTTGTCGAGATCGTTATTTCGCAGGACGATGTCCAGAGCCTGGTCCCACGGGACGTCGTCGAGAACGATCGTCAGCGTGCCCTTGACGCTCGGATCGACGACCACGTTCAGGCCGCTGATCTCATGGATAAGGCGGAAGAAATCGTGCAGGTCTACGTCTTTCAGGTTTACAGAAATTGGCTCACCTGAAAACTTCTGAGGAGCCTTGGAGGCGGCTTGGGCTGCCGGCGGCCCGTTTCTCTCTGGAGCTGGAGCGGGCGATGACGCATCCCCCGTTGGAGAGGTCAAATTCGATTTATTCGCTAGCGTAGACGATACGTTGTGGGCAAGAGCGATGGCCGCGGAGCCCTCGGGCTGTGCAGCAGGAGCAGGGATTGCGAGCCCTGCCGCCGGCTGCGCAAATGCGACAGGCAGAATGGCGGCGGGTGCGGGAATGCTCGTTGGCACCACAGCTGCGGATTTTAGCTCGGCGTCCCCAACCGCAGGAGCAACGGACTTGGTGCTGATGATAGGCGCACTGTCAGAGGCAGGCGAAACCGAAGCTCCGGCTGTCCCGTTTGGAGCAAAGGAGACCGTGACGCCGCCTCCGCTTCCGTGAATCGCGTAGCGCGCAGGCTGGCGCAGATCAATCACGACACGCGAGACCTCGGGGGTGAACTGTGCCATCCGGATTTCCCGCACGGGATCGAGATTGCTGGCGATATGCTTCTCTGATGTAGCGAGGCGCGACCCGGCAAAATCCAGAACCAGCCGCTCTGGATTTCGAAGCCGCTGAGAGTGATACGTCAAAGATCCCGACCCGGAGATGGTGACTTCCGTCTGATCGCCATTCTGCGCCAAGGATACCCGGCGGATGGCTTCGACAATCGAACGCCCGCCCGAAGTCCTGGCAGCCGCAGGAACGACGTCCGTTCCACCGACCGGAGGTTCTGCATTCTTGGATGCGCCCGCCGGCAAACTGGCATTCGCAATCTTTGAAACCACAAGGGTAAGGTCGCGGTTGCCGCTACGCTCGATCCTTGGCTCAACGCCCTGTGCCAGAAGAATTTCCATCCGGACGACGGGTTTGGCCCCCGAAGAGTACGAGAGCACGCGATAGCTCTTCACCAGATCGGACGCAACAATGCGCGCGCCGGAGGAATCACCGGCCACCACGCCGCTGAAGTCGACCACGTAGAGGGTCGCGGTTGGACGATACGTGGTGTACTCGAATGGGCCGTCCGCTTCGGCCTGGACGCGCACGCCTGCGCCCGTCACAGCCGCGCTGACGTGCACCACCGGGGCGTCCGCCGCCGGCAGCGATCCATTTGTTAACATCAGGCTAGCCGCAATCAGCGCGCCTAGCACCACCGTCCGCCACTTGATCCTCATTGCTGCTCTCCTGCACTCGCGTAGATTCGCTTCGTCACCATTCGCTCGACGGGCTTGCCGAATGCGTCCTTCGAGTTTTCGCGAAACGTGACCCCGTCCAACCCGATCTTTTCAACATCCCCGTCGTAAAGCCGATCACCCTCATGAATGAAATAAACGCTGTTCTCTGGATTCGAAACCACAGCGATCATCCCCGAGGGGGAATGCACGGCGCCGTCCACGCGCACCGTCGAAATCACAAGCCCCGCTTTTCCAGGAGGAAGATGCAATCCGGCACCCGCATTCTTCCGCTGGTTGATGAGCGGTGCAAAAGGATCCCGTTTACTTACACTCTCGCGTTCCGCAGCAACTGGCACTTTCACCGGCTTGGCGATAGGTGCGCGGGCCTTCACCACGTGTGCAGCCGTTGCAGCCGGCGCCGCTTTCGCTTTCTGGGTTACCTTAGCCGTTGCAGCCGGCGCCGCCTTTGCCTTTTGGGTTACCTTCACCGCTGCAGCCGGCGCCGCTTTCGCTTTTTGAGTTACCTTCGCCGTTGGAGCCGGCTTCGTCTGCGCAGTTACTTGCGATCCCAGGTATGGTGAAGCCAGAAGCATGAGCGCCAACGGCCCGGAAATTCTTGTGAATCTCATCGTCATAGCCCTACCGTTTTGCTCCTGCTTTGGGTTTAGCTTTAGCCGAAGACACCGGCTGTTCTGCTGGATTGCTGAAAAAAGTGGTAACTGTGAATGTTCCCGTCACTGATGTTCCCGGTACCATGTGAAACTTCCCGGAGGTCCCCCGTTGTCCCAGGGACGTGAGCTTCAGGTCTCCCACATTGATAATTCGAGAGAGCCGCCCCAGACTGGAGAAAAAGTCCAGCACTCCGTAATACGGACCGTCGGCCTGTATCTCGAATGGCATCTCGAAGTAATAAGGCTTTTGGACGACAGGCTTTGCCGTTAACGTTCTGATGGCCACGCCGGAACCCAGAGCCGATCGCTGCATCATCAAAATGAATTGATCGGCTTCCTTTTCCTCCGGCACAATGGTCTGCAGGGTAGCGAGCTGCTTTTGGAGCGCGTCCATTTCAGACTCCAACTCGGCGCGTCGCTGTTTGTAAACTCGCAAGCCCTGCACTTCGGTCTCAAGCGGCTTCAATTGGTTTTGCGCAGTCTCCAGCTGATTACGGACTCCGGCGAGAGGCAGCCCCGGCATGTACAGACCCGCCAGAACGAGCACGACCGCCACTCCGACATAAAGAAGCGCCTGAAGGGGCCATGGCCATTCGCGGAAATTCATTGCCATGGTTAGCTCCTCCCCTTCGCTGCGGGCCGGGTCGCACTTGTCGCCCCGGTTGTTTCAGTTTTGGGACCGCCATTCGCCGAAGCGATGCCGAGGGTCATTGAAAAGCTGTAGGTCTCGACTCCTGGAACGAGGTCGTTCTCCTTGGCATCTTTGATTTCAATATTGTCGAAATAACCTGAGCGCTTCAGTTCCGTCAGGAAGTTAGCGATAGCGTTGATCGATCCTGCCTCGCCATCGATAGCCACGGAGTCCGCCGTCTTGGTCATGGACGTGAGCCACAAGGAATCGACTCGGACCACAGTGTTGGCAACCATCCGAAGCAGTTCTTGACCGCCCGTGCGATTTTTTTGCAGTGTTTCGATCACGTCGATGCGCTGCTGCAAAACGGCTTTTTGGCTTTCGAATCGATCCACGTCCTGCTTAATCTGCTGGAGGCTGGCCTTCTCAGCCTGCAACTGCTGGATTCTTCGGGTGGTGTCTTCCAGTTGGCGCTTCTGCGAGAAGTAGATTACGGACAGAACGACGATGGCCACCGCCACCGCGGCCGCTCCCAGCACGACCTGCAGAGTGGATTCGAGCGGCACCGCTTGTTTCGCCGCCTTGGGACGAGCTTGGCCGAGTAAGTTGATCCGAATCATGGCGTGTCAAAACTCCTCAGCGCCAGCCCTACGGCGATCGCCAGGCGCGGCGCCAGATCTCGAATATGGCTTTCATCGTGACGCGCTGGATCGATGGCGATTTTTCTCAGCGGATAGAGTTCTTCCACTGGCATCGCGAACTCCTCTTTCAGCAGATCCAGCAAACCGGGGACGCGTGCGGTCCCGCCAGCCACCACGATTCGGCGGATATTTTCGCCACTGGCCGTGGCACGGAAGAAGTCGAAGGTTTTCTGAATTTCCAAAATCAAAATGTCGGATACGGAACGCAAGATCCCCGTCCTCTGCTCGTCGCTCACGCCCGGCAGCGTCCCACCCATCTTCAGCTTCTCAGCATCCTCAAAGCTCAGATCCAATTCCTTTTGAAGTGCGTCCGTGTACTGGTTGCCTCCGACGGAAACGTCGCGCGTAAAGAGCGGTGTCCAACCGCGAATGATGTTGATGTTCATCACGCTTGCACCGACGTTCAGCAGCGCAACCACTTGCGAAGGATCCGGCTCGTAATTCACTTCGAAGCTGTTCTGCAGCGCGAAGGCGTCGATGTCCACCACCACCGGCGTTTTGCCGGCCTGTGCGAGCACGTTCGTGTGGTTCAAGATTTTGTCTTTCTTGACCGCCACCAGGAGCACGTCCATCTGATTCTCGGTCGCTTCCAGGAGCTGGTGACTCAAGTTGACGTCCGCAATATCGAAGGGAATATGCTGGCTGGCTTCCGCTTGGATCCGGTCGTACAGCTCCTCCTCGGTCATTAGCGGCATACTCACCCGCTTCACGATGACGGAGTGCCCGGAAACCGAAGTCGCCACATCCTTCACTTTGATTTTTTGCGAGTCGAAGATCGCGATGATCTTTTCTGCAACCGATGGCGCGTCCATGATGGCGCCGTCCACCACCGTGTCCTGCGACAGAGGCTCCAGCCCGAAACTCATCAGTTCGTAGCCGTCTTTCACTTTCTTCAACTCGACGGCCTTCACCGAGCTGGATCCGATATCCAGGCCAATCAGAGATCGTGTTTTCCCCAGGTTAAACATCTTGCGGCCCCCGCATCCTCGTCGCGTCCCGCGGCGCAGGAACGATTCCGGCAGAGCTATTCATGGCCCCTACTTTCCGGAAAGGCTTCACTTTTGATTCGTCGTTTTTGGCCCCGAGCCCCGTAAGAGCCCATTTGTCAGCGCTCGGGCGAGTACTGATACTCCCGGTACGCTGCCTTGTTCCGTTTATTGCATCCGCAGTCCGCAGTGTCAACCAACATGTTGCCGGAGTGTGCTTCTGGTAAAACCCGTCCGAAGGAGCAGTAAAACGCCAAATGGGGCCTAAAACATTGAGGAATTCGTCGAAAAGGTAGGGCCGCCGGGGGAGGGCAATGCGGCGGAAGCGTTAACACCATTCACGGCCAAATTTTGCTCTTTACGCCTTTTTTCGGCTATCGAGTTTGAGTTGCGACCAGAGTGCATCGACGCGTCGTTTTGTGGCCGCATCCATTCTTATTTCGTCGGGCCAACGCCCCGAATAACCTTCTTCCGGCCATTTCCGAGTCGCATCGATTCCCATCTTCGATCCGAAATCCTGCCGCCTCGCGGCGTGATCCAGCGTGTCCACCGGTCCGAGCACGAACTGAATGTCGCGTTCCGGATCGATCGCGCAGAGGGCCTTCCAAACCACCTCGCGCGAGTCTTGCACATTCACATCATGATCGACGACGACAATCACCTTCGTAAACATGGCTTGCCCGAGCGACCAGATCGCATTCATCGTCTTCCGCGCGTGGCCCGGGTAGCTTTTGCGAATCGAAACAATCATCAAATTCTGAAAGATTCCTTCGGCAGGCATGGCCACGTCGACGATTTCGGGGTGCTGCATCTTCATTACCGGCAAGAAGACGCGCTCAATCGCGTGCCCGATAAAATAATCTTCTTGAGGCGGCGGACCCACGATGGTCGTCAGATAGAGCGGCTCTTTGCGATGCGTGATGCAGTTGACGTGAAAAACCGGGTATTGCCCCTCGAGCGAATAAAAGCCGGTGTGGTCGCCAAAGGGCCCTTCTGTGCGCATTTCTCCCAGCTCCACATGACCCTCGAGGACGATTTCCGCGTTCGCAGGCACTTCTAGATCGACGGTCTTGCACGTTACCAATTCCACCGAATCCTGCCGCAGAAAGCCCGCAAACAGAAATTCATCCATATCCGGAGGCACTGGCAAGATGCCCGCGAGACACGTGGCCGGATCGGCGCCGATCGCAACGGCCACTTCCAGCTTGCCGCCGGCGTTCTTCGATCGCGCGCTGCGAAAGTGCTCCGCGCCGTGTTTCTGCGTCTGCCAATGCATCCCCGTTGTGCGCGAATCGAATACTTGCATGCGGTAACAGCCTACGTTTCGCTTGCCCGTCTCCGGATTCTTTGTAATCACCATGGGCCAGGTGATGTAACGTCCTCCATCCTGTGGCCAGCACTGTAGAATCGGAAAATCGAGCAGCGAGAAGTTTTCCGTGCGTGCTACTTCCTGGCACTCGCCGCTGCGCACCGTTTTCGGAAACACGTTGCCTAACTCAGCCAGCTTCGGCAGCATTTTTACTTTGTCGAGCAGCCCGTGCGGCGACTGCATGTCCAGAATCGAGGAAATGCGCCTCGCGATTTCATCGAGCGACTCCACTTCCAGCGCTAGATTCATTCGCCGCTCGCTGCCGACGAGGTTCGTCACCGCCGGGAATTGCGAGCCGCGGGGACGTTCAAACAAGAGCGCGGGGCCGCCGGACTTCACCGCTCGATCCGATATTTCTGTGATTTCCAGCACCGGATCCACTTCGGCCGAAATGCGCCTCAGCTCGCCCTCTTTATCCAGCTTTTTTAGAAAATCCCGGAGATCGCGATACGCCACTTCCCCTCCCCATTCAGGCCAGCCGCTCCATCCCCATTGAAGGCAATTCTTGCGCGCCCACTCTAACACGGACTCTCGCGGCCTTAGCGCTCCGAATGGGATCTGAACAACCGGGGCATGTCTTTGAATCGTCTAACATTCGAGGCTAAAGGAGACTCAGGACATGCCCTCAGCTTTTTCCAAAATGCCGCCAAAAAAGCGGCCTCCCGGCAGCGTAACCTGCCAGCCGACGTTTGCGTCTTTATGTAAGAGGAAGAGAAGTCATCCGAAGCCAGGGTTTTCGGCCGAGAGCACTTCCCGGTTCCGTTCAATTGGAGATGCATGTCGCTAAGCGATTCATACCGAAGCCACAAAAAGGCGTACCTCGTCAGCGCCGGAGTTCTGGTCCTGATTTTGGGCTACTGGATCTATGTGAGGCGTAACGCCGCAGACCCGAAATACACGACGGCTGTGGTTCGCCAGGGGGATCTGACATCAGCCGTTCAGGCCACCGGAACGATCAATGCGCTTACGACCGTGCCGGTCGGCTCGTATGTATCGGGCACCGTGCAATACATATTTGCGGACTTCAACACGCGTGTGAAGAGCGGCCAGGTGCTCGCGCAACTCGATCCGGCAATCTACGAGGCGCAGGTAACGCAGGCTCGCGGCAACCTGCAGAACGCGGAATCGAACCTTGTCACGCTTGCCGCCAATGTTCAGGCCGCCGAAGCCAATCTGGCAAAGGCTCAGGCCAACGCGTCCTACGAAAAGGCCACCGCGAAGCGATCGCAAGACCTCTTCATCGCGGGCGTCGTTTCGGCGGATGCCAATGACCTAACGCAATCGACTCTCAGCCAAGCCGACGCGGAAGTGCAATCCGCCCAGGCGGCGCTCGCTCAGGCGAAAGCGCAGTTGACGCAGGCCCGCGCTCAGATCACTTCGATGCAAGGCGGCCTCAAGGCTGCCGAAACGAGCCTGAAATACACCACGCTCGTTTCGCCCATTGACGGCACTGTCGTCGCGCGCAATATCGACGTCGGCCAGTCCGTGGCCGCAACTTTGCAAGCTCCCAACACGTTCACGGTGGCGCAAGACCTCACCAGGATGCAGGTTTACGCCGCCACCGACGAGTCCGATACCGGCAACATCCACGTTGGAGCGCCCGTCACTTTTCAGGTGGATGCCTTCCCCACCGACCAGTTCCACGGCCGTGTCAGCGCCGTGCGCCTGAATCCTACCACGGTGCAAAACGTGGTCACCTACAACACCGTGATCGACTTCAGTAACCCCGACGAAAAGCTTTTGCCGGGGGAAACTGCCTACGTCACCATTCCGACGGGCCAGGCAACCAACACACTACTAATTCCTAACCCCGCGCTTACGTTCAAGCCAACAATGCCGAGGAATCAGCTTGATCAACTCTATAAGCAATACAATATCCCTCGCGCAGCCACGACGAGCCATTTGGGGGGCTGGCAAGTAGTCTGGAAAATGGGACCGAAGAAAGATTTAATTCCCGTGGCCGTACAGTGCGGCATCACGGACTATAGCAACACGCAATTGATTCAGGGCGACCTCCACGAAGGTGATGTCCTGGTGGTCGCGCAGCAGGCGCAAGGCGCCACGAATACCACTCGTCCCCCAGGTTTTGGCGGACCCGGCGGCCGCGGCCCGCGCTAGGTGGCGCGCATCTTACGGTTGCAGCATTGAGGTAAGGCGATGGACCCCAAAGAAGTGATCCGCGTGGCTCTCAGAGCGCTGGCTCGTAACAAGATGAGGACGATCCTCACCATGCTCGGCATCATTATCGGTGTCGGCGCAGTCATCTGTACTGTCGCCATCGGCCAGGGAGCCGGTCAGCAGGTCCAGCAGCAGATTCAGTCCCTCGGCAACAACATGATCATGATTTTCTCCGGCAGCGTGAATACCGGAGGTGTCCGCATGGGCAACGGCGCCAATAAGACGCTCACCGCCGACGATGCCGAAGCCATTTTGCAGCACGTACCGAATGTCGTCGCCGTCTCTCCGATGGTCGGAGCCTCAGCTCAGGTCGTCCACGGCAACCAAAATTGGTTTACTCGTGCCAATGGCGCTTCCCAGGACGTCACCTCGATACGCAACTGGCCCGTCGTCTCCGGCAGCATGTTCTCTCAGCGTGATGTGGATATGGCCGCCAATGTCTGTGTGATCGGCCACACTGTCGCCCAACAACTCTTCGGCGACGAGGATCCGGTGGGACAAATGATCCGCGTGCAGAATCTCCCTTTTCGAATTCTAGGAGTCCTCCAGACCAAGGGTCAATCGCCCAACGGCCAGGATCAGGACGACATGATGCTGATGCCGTACACCACCGTTCAAAAGAAAATCTCGGGCATCAGTTGGGTAAATATGATTATGGTGTCCACCACCTCTCAGGATGCGATGACACCCGTACAGGCCGGTATCTCCGCCCTTTTGCGGCAGCGGCATCATTTGCGCGCCGCGGAAGACGATGATTTCATCATCCGCAGCCCCAATGAAATCGCACAGGCCGCTTCCGCCACTTCCTATGTGCTCACGCTCTTGCTCGCGAGCATCGCTTCGGTCTCGCTGCTCGTGGGAGGCATCGGAATCATGAACATCATGCTCGTTTCTGTTACAGAGCGAACGCGCGAGATCGGCGTCCGAATGGCGGTGGGAGCCACCGAACACGACGTTCAAATGCAGTTCCTGAGCGAAGCGCTGGTTTTGAGTTCCCTCGGCGGTCTGATTGGAATCGCCTTCGGTGTGGCCTGCTCCGCCGTGGTTTCGAATCTGTTCCATTGGTCCACGTTTGTCTCGCCCATTTCCGTGGTCGTTGCTGTCGTATTCTCGGCCTTTGTCGGAGTGTTTTTCGGCTACTATCCCGCGCGCAAGGCCGCGCAACTCGATCCCATTGAGGCCCTCCGATATGAATAAGAAGTTTTTCCGTGGCTCAGCGATTCATTTGGCAATCATGGTCTTGGCTGGGATGGCCCTGGCTTCAAGCGGCGCTCAGGCGCAGAACAGAAGATTCCCTCCGCGGCAGATGCCTCCAGGACAAATGCCCTCCGGGACACAGTTTCCTCGTCAGACCGAAACCACCAGGGTTCCTCCCGACGAACTCGCCGCCGCGACGGCGGGCAAAAAGACGCCAGCGGGAGAGCAGTTCTTTATCGTCGCCTCAGTTGATCTGCAGAAATCGCAACTCCTGTTGAAGCACCCGACCGAAGTCACGCTCCTCGTCCACGTGGACGACAAGACGAAGTATCTTGACGCTATAGGAAAACCGATCCAACTCTCGAATTTCCGCGCTGGAGACACCGTCTGGGTCACCTTGTCCAACGGCTCCTCCGGACCCACGGCCGTCAAGGTCCGCAAAGGCGAGATGACCGTGGCCGAGCTTCATCGCTACTATCTCAACTACCCCGAAATAAAATAGCCGCCTTTCGTGTGCGGGAGGCACGGGGAAATTAGGCTCGTGACAGAAGACTTCCGTATCCCGGTACCCGCCCGCTGAGGCCCAGCAGACGGACGCCCGCCCACAGCGCGTGCGGCAAGCTGGATACCACGGGCACTTTGCAGCGCTTTTCGAGTGGTGCAAGGATTTGCAGCGTCTTCAACGCTCCGCAAGAGATCAACAGGGCATCCGCTTTCGGCGCCTCG
>DATDMO010000310.1:0-3064 GCA_036518755.1 Candidatus Acidiferrales bacterium
GGAAGCGGCTTTCGGGAAGCTGACAAATTGATAGGTCACAGACGACGACGAGAAAGAGGCCGTCCCTCCGTTGGTTCCGATCGACAGCGAAAGCGGGCGCGAGAGCGCCCAGCCTGGGTTGAGGAGTTTGGAATGAGTGTAGTCGAAGTGTGAATCGACAGTGCATCCATACGTCCACATCTCTCCAAATTGCACCATTGCTCCGTTCACCACGGCATAACCGCACTTCTGTACTGAAGCTTTGCCCCCCATCAGGTCCGCCGTGAACACAACTTTGAAATCCGAACCCATGACCTTGCTCGGATCCGTGGCCGAGATTGTTAACGGCAGGAGATAACCCGAAGTAGAGTCAGTTCCCCGGAGTGATGACGCGCTGAATCCCGGCGAGGTGAAGGTGATCGAATTGCCGCCGACCGAGATCTGAATGTGGTAGGAGTTCGGGTCAATGGGATGGAAATTCGGTCGGTAGGAAAGATCGGCTAAAGAACCGAATTTCAGGACTATTGCCCCCACCCGGCAAGTCGAGTTCGCCAGCGCTGACAAGGGAACTGTGCCCGATCCGCAAACCGACTTGGCGGCGGCAATTCCGACCAACACAATCATCGCTAATGGAATCCGGACGTTCACAAGCACTCCCGCCGCCGAGTTTCACAAGTCAATTTACTCGTTGATGCCCGGGCGTGATACCAGTATCTGCGAATGGTAGGCGACTCGTAGCCTCCCGTTTTTATTCTAAGCTTGCTTGCTCAGTTACGTTCGTGGTGGCGGCGGGATTTGAGCCGTGTACTGTCGGTTGGGGGAATTTAGTGCGGCGGCCTAATGGTCAAAATGCAGGTACACGCGGCAGGAGCCATCATCATGGCTGACGCGGACTCGGTCGGCGTGCTGGCGGAGCATGTAGGTGGAGAGTTCGGTCACGGTCGCCCTGCCGCTCACCAAGTCTTCCGCCGTTGGTGGCGTTTTGGGAATGATCATGGCGGGTCCGGCATATACCAGCGCCGCGGTCAGCTTCAATTCATCGAACCGTAAGCGCGCCTTCACCGGCGCAGTCACGCCCAGCAATTGCAGCGCAACGAGGAATTCGTGGAGTGCTTCTGCCACCCGAGTGCAAACTTCCTTTCGCATTCCCCAAGTAGCTCCCTGCTCTTCCATCATCGCGGAGACAGTGTCGACATTGTCGGTGCCCGGCTGTAGGACGATGTCATGGGTGCGCGCAACACCGATCCGGAAGAGCATGTTAAGGAGGACGGCGAGAACCGTTCCCAGAGACAGTGCCGACGAAAACAGGGGATGCAGGGCCGCTGGGAGTTGCTGGTACAGCCCGGGAACGATTTCAACGCTCAGTCCAAACAGCAGAGAGATACCTACGACGAAAACCCGCCGGTTGTCCAGCATCCGCGAGGTGAGCACCTGCAAGCCTCCGAGCGTGATGAAGCATGCGATGTAAACCATCACCGCACCCATCACCGGCGTGGGGACAACGGAGAAAAGTGCGGCCAGCTTAGGCACGAATGCAAGGCCGATCAGCAGCAGGCCGAGAGGGACGGCAACCGAGCGGCTGGTTACTCCGGTCGCGCTCGTCAGACCGACAGCGCTGGAAGACGTTGTGTGCGGAATTCCACCGACGGCTCCGCCGACAATGTTGCTCAACCCGGGTGTAAGAATTCCACCGGAAGCGGAGTTCATGTCGGTGCGTTTCCATTCAGCATCATTAAGTTTCTGGCAGAATGTGATGTCGCCGACCCCTTTGAGCACGGCACTGAGGCTGGCGATCGCGAATGGCAGCATCATCTCCGGGCTTATCTTCCAACCCCACCCCGGAACCCGGTCGGGAAAATCGAACCAGGGTACGGCGAGAGCGGCTCGTACTGTGGCCATGCTAAGAACTCCCAGCCAGACGGATGCCAGGTAGCCAACTGCGAGCCCGATCAGCACCGGCGCCAGCCGCAACCGGCTTCTGCTGATGGTTGGCAGAACCATTGCCATGAGCGTTATGGTAGCCACGATAGCGGTCCGGGAATCCGCATGCTGGTTTTGAAATCCGAAAAAGCGGCTGAAAGCCAACCGGATGAGTTGAATGCCAATCATCGCCACTACGAGCCCGGTTACTTCCGGGGGAAAGAAAGCGCGCAACCGGCGCACAAAGCGAGACAACACAGTTTCGACCACACCGGAAAAGCTGGTCATACCGAAGACCAGCGGCAGCCCGCCCGCTTTCGCGGCCAAGATCGCCGTCGGCAGGTGATTCGACCCTGGGGACACGGGACATAGGTAGCTGGCCCCGATAGGCCCGTGTGATCTGGCTTGAAGTATCGTGGCGACGCCGGTGATGATCATGCAAATGCGGATGATCGCCTGGCTCTGGGCCGTAGTACCGCCAAAGGAAGTTACCAGCACGACGATGTAGACCCACCCCACCGACAGTACCAGCACGTGCTGGATGGCGATGACCAGCGCAATGCCCAGCGGGGGAGGCTCGTCGACGTCATACAGCAGCCTCGCCGGCCGCTTGCGGTGCTCCGTGCCCGCGTCCACCGGCCTGGGTGGGCCCAGGCAGATACGCACCAGCTTCGAAAACACTGTCGCCGGGTGAGCAGGCGGTATGATCTTTGTCTCGGCGGATGCTTCCAATTTTCTTTCACCCCACCAACTGAACGATATCGCTCCAAAGGGCAGTGAAGATTGAGGATTGTAATGGAAGAAGATCCGAAAAGATGCAATTAAGTCGCTTATCCGCCGTGGGAGTGGTGCGGATGCT
Organism: Candidatus Acidiferrales bacterium; assembly: GCA_036518755.1. GTDB lineage: Bacteria > Acidobacteriota > Terriglobia > Acidiferrales > UBA7541 > Palsa-295. Next base: position 2,759 of record DATDMO010000310.1, read on the forward strand.
GTGCATATACTTTTTGCAACAATGGTAATTCCTGGCAAGTTTTCTTGGGAGGAGGCGGCTATTTCTTAGTGTGGAGTTTTCCTTAAATACAGTACCGCAACTACAGGCAGGATAACCGGCGTCTTCAATTGCTGAGCGAACTGTGAAGCGGATTCCCGCCGCTTTCCCACTTCTTCTATTCCTGTGCCACGAAACCAAGCTCGTTGTTGTTTGTATCAACGTAGACGCCTACCGGTTGACCCCGTGGATTGAAACCTCCGCGGCAGTCCGGAGTCACCGCGCCGGGAAAATCATTCTCGAATCGCC
>DATDMO010000311.1:0-6846 GCA_036518755.1 Candidatus Acidiferrales bacterium
TCCTACACTTGGAGCAAGCTCATTACGGATATCAACGCCAGCGCTGCAGGCGCCGGCATCGCCACGCCCGGCAACGTGCTTTCGGGCAGCGCATCCTCCAACGACCCCTTGAATCGCCGCCAGCAATACGGGCTGGCCGCATTCAATCGCCCTCAGCGCTTTGTGGTGAGCTACGCCTACCAGATTCCTTACAGGGCCGAAGGCTGGAAAGAAAAGGCTCTGGGTGGGTGGGGCGTTTCCGGTGTGACCACGGTTCAAAACGGCTTACCTTTCAGTGTCACCAACGGGCTCAACGGCAACCAGGCGACCCTTTTGTACGGCGCCTCTCTGCCCGCCACCGGTCCAGTCGACCGAGCCGAGCTTTCTACCCCGGTCCATTGCAACAACCTCGGCGTTTGCAAATCGGGGGTGACCCTCCATGCTCCCGGCAACATGCTGAATCTCGTGGAAAACGGTAAACCAATTATCAATAAGGCCGCGTTCACCGCTGCGCCGCTGTTTGGCGGCACTCCGAGCGCGCTTGCCGGCCCCTACACGGGTGCCTGCACGGGAGCCAATCCTCAATTCGTCGGTTGCGGCACGGGCTTTGGCAACTCCGGCATCGGCATAATGAGTTGCTGTACGCAGCTCAACTTCGATGCGGCGATCATCAAGAATACGACCGTGGGAGGACTGCGTGAAGACGCCACTCTTCAGTTCCGGGCGGAATTCTTCAACCTCTGGAATCACTCACAGTTCAATGAACCCGGCAACAGTTTCGGCTCGCCGACGTTTGGGTTGATCACCTCGAGTGCGGTGCCGGGACGTATTCTTCAGTTTGGTTTGAAGTACAGCTTCTAGCGGCTTTTCTGAGTCGCGGTCTGTTGATGTGGTCTCGTCGGGCCGGCGCCGAAAACAAGGCGCCGATCTGGCGGACATTTGCTCATCCGGCCGCGTTCCCCTCGAACATCCCGCCGTCAGCGGTTCACACAAGTCGTGGCGAGCGTCCGCCTTTAGGTTTGCTGATATCCTCATGGACGGGCACAGAGGCCGGCAAGATGTCCTTGTGAAGGAGGCTTTAATTATGACCCCTGGTAATGACGAAGCGATGCGCCTCATTCAGGAGTTGGCAGCGCGTGTGCAGCGCCTCGAAGATACAATCGAAATCCAGCAGCTGCAGTCGAAGTATGTGCACTATTTGTTCAAACAGCGCTTTGACCGGATAGTCGACGAGTGCTTCGCCAAGAATCTCCCCGATGTGTCGGTGGAGTTTTCGGATAGCGGTGTGTATCGGGGCCTCGACAGTGTGCGAGCGCTCTATCGGGCTTTTGAAGTAACTAAGTCTGTCCCAGGATTTTTCATCCTTCATATGACCGTCAATCCAGTCATCGAAATCTCAAAAGATGGCTTGTCCGCGCGTAGCCACTGGCTTTCGCCCGGCGCCGCAGGGAGCGATCGGTCCGCCGCTTGGATCTGGGGGCCGTTCTACATTGATTATGTAAAAGAAGATGGACGATGGAGGATCGCCCATTCCAATCTCGTGCCACTCTTTCGGAACCGTTACGAAACGAGCTGGGCACAGGCGACCGATCACGGCACCGTACGCGGCGTCCTCTCGGCGGAGCCGGACGAGCCGTCCTCGCTCTATAAACCGTACGACGAAGTCAAGAAACAATGCGACATCTTCGCCAACCATCCTGCGTTGCCGCAGCCCTACTAACTTCCAAACGAAGAAAAGCCACGAGATGCCTTACGGAAAAAGGCGAACGGTATGGCGGAGAGGGTGGGATTCGAACCCACGGTTGAGTTTCCCCAACACACGCTTTCCAAGCGTGCTCCTTAAACCGCTCGGACACCTCTCCCGTTTCGTGAAGTGCTCTGAAGCGTAGCAAATTGCCGCAAGAGCGGCAAATCGATGGCCTCAAATCGCTCGGCGAAGAAAGAAAAAATCGGGGTGATCTCTGCTAAACTTTCCGGGCTACTCGGGGGTGGTGCAATTGGTAGCACATGGGCCTTTGGAGCCTAGAATCTTGGTTCGAGTCCAAGCCCCCGAGCCACTTCCGTTGTCGGCGCCATGGCCGTCACTCCGCATGTATGCGCTGGCGCACTTCGCGCTTTCGGCTCCCTCTAAAATTTTGTGACTTCGCTGAAATGAAAGTTGCGGACTTTCATCGTGGGCACAACCATCTCGAAGGATTCTTCTCCCGCCGCACGAACGGCTGGTCCCAGCATTTCGACGTTCGCGAGCATCTCGACAACGCTTTGGTTGAACCGGAAATTGCGTAGCCCACCTGCAACGCGTCCATTTTCTACAAGGAAGGTTCCATCGCGCGTCATCCCCGTAAGCACCTTCGCGTAGGGATCGACTTCGCGGATGTACCAGAGGCGCGTAACCAGAACGCCGCGCTCCGTCGACCGAATCATTTCCTCCGTCGATTTATCACCGCCCGCGAACACCAAATTCATGGGAGCTTCGCCATATTCGTTCGGCAGGGAAAAGCCGTGGCCCGTTGGCTTGGCCTTCATTTTTTTCGCCGTTGCTCGCGCGTAAACCAAATTCTTCGGAGTGCCGCGATCCACCAGCGCGACTTTCTGCCTGGGCAATCCTTCGCCGTCATACGGCGGGCCGGTCTGCAGCGGATGATAGGCGTCGTCCCAGATGCTGATGTTGTCGCCGAAGATTTTCTTGCCCATTCGGCCTGTCAGGCACGAGCGTTTGTCAAGCACCGCCGTTCCCGCGAAATCGTAAAAAAGAAATCCCACGAGATCGAGAACCGCGGACGGAGGCAGGATTGTTGTGTAATGGCCCGCGGGAATTTCCTTGGGGTCGCGAGACTCGGCGCAAGTGCGGCTGGCCCTTTCGGCTAGTTCGTCGGGATCGATCGTGCGGATGTCGGGCGAATTCGCTTTCGCCCAGCCGGAGGATTTCGATTCGAGCACGGTGACCGAAAATTCCGATCGCGTCTGCTCGTAATGCGCGGAAAGCCCTTTGGAATTGGCCAGGAGGGACTGCGACGAGCCACTGGAAAAAATACCGGCCGCTGTTTGCTTGGCTTTTTCGACCATGCGGCACACGCGCGCGACGGCGTGGGCGCGATCCTGCGGCGTCGCTGAGGCGGTGGCTGGGAAAAAGCGCGCGACCTTTTGATATTTTTGCGAGCGAAGCATCGGCAAGAGATCGGGGTTTTTCGGCTGATTCCTAGCCAAAGCCAGCGCCGCCGCTGTAACGCGCTCAAGCGACTCTTCATCTGTCTTGTTGGTGGTGGCGCGGGCGGTGCGACCGTCGACAACCGCGCGCACCGAGATGGCGAGCGTTTGTTCGGCTACATTCTGATGAATAGTGTTGTTGGCGAAGCGCGTGAGCGCGTCGGTAACCGCGCCGATTTCAACTTCGGTCTCGTCCGCCTCGCTGAGCTTGAAAATTCGCTCCGCGACGCGCTCGAGGTCTTTCGGTGAAACTTGTGTGTTTTTGTTTCGCATCATTCGATGTCTAGCGCTTCGTTTCCCAGCCTGACTTTTTCGCTCGTTTCATCAACTCTTCCAAATACTGCTGCCCTTTGCGACGGACCAACTGACCATCGCCCGAAAATCCAATTTCGCGTTCCCACCATTCGTCAAGTTCCCTGCGACTGCACGGTGCCGCAATCCGGCGAATCAGGTCGGCACCTTCCTTGCCATAGACATCGAGTTTGTGAATCAAGATGTCCGTTAACGGGTGATCCCCTGGTTTTCCGTTCATGTTCGCTGCCCCGTACGAGTGCTCGCGCGGATTCTTCTCTCCAACGTGTCGTCACTTCGCGAAGGCGATTCCGACCTTGATATTGCGGAACCGGGCAGGAGAAGCGCCGTGGCCTGTCCCCATCACTTGCTGAGGCTGACCCTTGCCGCAGTTGGGCGTGCCCCAAAGAGTCCAGTAGTCGCGCGAGCAGATCGCATCGCAACTGTTCCAAAACTCCGTGGTGATCCCGCTATAGCTTGGATTCTTGATCATGCGGCCTTTCTTGCCGCCCTTGATCTCCCATCCAATTTCGGTGGAAAACTGGAAATGGTAGCGGCGGTCGTCAATCGACCAGGAGCGGTTCGTTTCCATCAAAATTGCGTCGTCCGTGTCCGCAATCAGATCGTCATACTTCCAGGTGCCCGGATTGATGCTGATATTCGTCATGCGAATCATCGGCAAGCGATTCCAGCTTTCGCAGCGCATCGTGCCGCCGGAGCGTTTCTCGCCGATTGCCGATGCCGTTTCACGATTGCTCAGGTAGCCGGTGAAGAGACCGTCGGTGATGATCGGCGTGCATTGTGCGGGAACGCCTTCGTCATCGTAAGCAAATGTGCCAAGACCCGGACCGTGCGCGAGCCGCGCATCCGCCACTACATTCACAATGTCGGAGCCGTACTTCAGCTTTCTCAACTTCTCCGTGGTAAGAAAACTCATCCCCGCGAAATTCGCTTCCATGCCGAGGACGCGGTCCAGTTCGATGGGATGGCCGATGGACTCGTGAATCTGCAAACCGAGCTGCGAACCGCCGAGAATGATGGTTTTCTGACCTTCGGGACACTGCGCGGCGGAATGCAGCGCCACGCATTCTTCGGCTATGCCCGGCGCATGGCCCACGAGATCGAATGACTCGACCAACTCGTAGCCCTGCAGCATGTGTTGGCCACCAAAGCTGCTGGGATACGAACGCTTCTGGATTTCGCTTCCCGCGAAACTGGTGGCCACGATGCCCGCGCCGGATTGCATCTTCACCTGATGAATCGACGATCCCGCGCTCGAAACGAATAGCTGCTCGATGCGGCGAAACGACATCGATCCTTCCGCCACGGTGATGCCCTTCACGCGGCGCATTTCCTTATCCGCGGCAAGAAGAAGATCGATCTGCCGCTCCACGGGAATGCGAAATGGGTCTTTGAGAAAGGGATTCTGCCAGGTATCGACGTAGGCTTGTTCCGGCGCCAGAGCCACATTTTCGCGCTTGGCCAGCGCGGACGCTTTCGCGATCGCGACGGCTTCGGCGGCGCAGGCCTGCACGCCCTCGCGGGTGAGCCTGTCGGTGGAGGCGAATCCCCACGCACCGCTCGCGATCACGCGGATCCCTATGCCCAGCGATTCCGATTCAGCGAGCGTACCGACCTCGCCATTCTTGGTGGAGATATCGCGATGGCGAATATCCATCACGCGGACATCCGCGTAGCTCGCGCCGCGGCGCTTGGCGGTTTCGATCGCGGTGTTGGCCCAATCTTGCATCATCGCCGGTTACCCGCCCCCTCGCGAATGTGTCGAGTAGACGCGCGCCCGATCCTTTGTTTTCTCCAAGTTACGCCACATTCTATTCGGCGCACTGTGTCGGTTAGAGCTGCGGGCAAAGCGCGGCGCCCGTCGAGTTGCTTGCTGCCGCTCCGCCATCCCGAAAACAAGTTGCAATCATTCACGCAACCATCTTAGAGACGCGGTGCTGGGTGTCAAGCGGTGGTTGGTGTAAAGAATTTGGGGACTGCTCGCGCCATTCGTGAGCAGGTGTGGCGGCCACAGTTAAGGATTCTAGCGTCGCGCAGAAGAGTGAGCTTCAGCCATTATTTTTTCTATTTCATCGGCGGTGCGGGGAAGGCGGGCGGTGAGGAGCTGATAGCCGTCTTTGGTGACGAGCACATCGTCCTCGATGCGGACGCCTAGATTTTCTTCGGGAATGTAAATTCCCGGCTCGACAGTTATGACCATGCCCGGCTCAAGCGGGCGATTGCGATCGCCGGGATCGTGAACGTCCAGCCCGAGATGATGGCTTACACCGTGCGGATAATATCGCCCCAGCGTGCGCCCTTCTTTATCGTGGCCGTGCGTATTGATGTAGTCGGTTACGATTTGCTGCAAGCTGTCCTTGCCGCCGTAGAGCACGGCGCCGGGTTTCACGGCGGCTAGCGCGGCATTTTGCGCGCCGAGGACGATATCGTAAATCTCACGCTGGCGCGGCGTGAACTTGCCGTTGGCCGGGAGGGTACGCGTGATATCGGCGGCGTAGCCTCCATATTCACCGCCGACATCGATCACCACTACGTCGCCGTCCTTGATCTGATCATCCAGGGCACTGTAGTGCAGCACCGTGGAGTTGAAACCAGCGCCCACGATGGGCGCGTAGGCTTCGCGTTCGCAACCGCCCCACTCGTGGATTTCCTTCATGCGGGCGGCAATTTGGTATTCGAAGAGGCCAGGGCGCATCGTCCTCATGGCGTCAAAGTGGGCGTCGATGGATAGGTCGATGGCTTTTTCGATCAGCGCAAGCTCACCCGGGGATTTCACCTGGCGCATTGCATCGAGCTGCGGCGCGATGTCTTTAAGTGTCGCATCGGGAATCGCCGCGCGAATCGCGGCGACGGATTCGGTGAGATGCGGATATCCTTCTTCGTGTTCGGGCGGCATCAGAGTGTAAAAAGTTTTGTAAGTCTTCGCGAGATTCGCCAGGTCGCCCTTAAGCTTGTCGAGCGACTCGACCGCTTGAAATCCCGTTTTTTCCGCGACACCCGGGTCATTGGGTCCAATTTTCGGGCCTTCCCAGATCTCCTCGGCCGGATCGCGCGGGGGCAAATACAAGATCTCGCGCGAACTCTCGGGCGGGTCGGCGGCGGGTTTGCCGGCCTTCGCGTCGATATCGCCAGAGCGATCGGGAATCAAAAGCAGAACAGCACCGGGTTGATCATGTCCCGTCAAATAGTAGAAGTGGGGCTCTTGAAAAAAAATCGCCACCTCAGAGGCATCCTCGTGACCCGTGTATCCGAGGATTACGATCGGAGCGTCAACCATCGCGCGAAGTTTGGCGCGACGAGCCTGATATTCCTGATTGGGCTGACGAAATCGCGCCTGAGCCGGCGCGC
>DATDMO010000312.1:0-18568 GCA_036518755.1 Candidatus Acidiferrales bacterium
GGTCGCCATTGTTCTTCTGTTTTACTGTTTCTTGCGGTGGGCTTTCTTTACTCCCATCCAAAAGGCCATGTCCGAGCGCCACAAGCGGATCCAAGGCGCCCGGGCTGAAGCCGCCGCTGTTGAGGGCTCGGCCCGCCAGGAACTCGACCGTTACAACGAAGCCGTGCGGAAGGCACGTGCGGAAATTTATGGTGAACAGGAGGCTGCCCGCCAGCTGGCCTTGGAAGGGCGCTCCAAACTTCTGAAGGCTGTGCGTGCGCGGGCGCAGGAAGACGTGGATGCCGCAAAGCAACGGATTGCGGAGGAACTTGCGGCTGCTCGCGCCCAAGTCGAGGTTCAGGTGCCTTCGGTCGCTGGAGAAATTGTCCGCAGGATGCTCGAAAAGCCTTCTCCGCCGCAGATAGGGCCGGCCAGGTGAAGCGCTCTAAACCGCATTTGCTCGATCTAGGAGTGCGCTTGAGTGCTCTGGTCCTTCTGGCGGCGGGCACTGCGCTGGGCCAGGAGAACCAGCCCTCCGGCGCCGATTCGCCGACCGGATGGCTCTTTCGCTGGATCAACTTCGGAATTATTCTAACGCTTATCATATATGCATTTCTGAAAGCAGCCCCTCGATTCCAAAGTCGCAGAGAAGAAATTTCTCGACAGATCCAAGAGGGGGCGCGAGCCCGCGAAGCCGCCGAGCGGGATCTGCGTGAAGTTCAAGCAAAGATGGCAGGGATCGACGCACTTACCGCTAAATTGCGCGTTGAGGCAAAGCGCGCCGCCGAAGCCGAGGGGCAACGCCTGCGCGAACTCGCAAAGACCGAGGCCGGCATGATCGAGCAGGCCGCGCAGGCGGAGATTGCCGCCGCGGAACGTGCCGCGCAAATGGAATTAAGAACTTTTGCCGCGCGAAAGGCCATTGAACGCGCCGAAGGCATGTTGCAGGGGGAAATGACGTCGAACGCGGAAGCAGCGCTCTTCGGCACTTTGGTCGCGGAGCTCCGGCGGAGTGCGAATTGAACGGCGCCGTTTCTTCCCGATATGCAGCCGCGTTGACGGACGTAGCCCTTAAACGCAATGACGGCGAGCGCATAAAGGCCGGTCTCGCCAACTTCGTCGAAGCTTTCTCCTCGTCGGCCGACCTTCGAAATTTTCTCGAAACGCCTGCGGTGGGATATGAAGCTAAGCAAAACGTGATTCACAAGCTCGCGGAGCGGATGGAACTTGCGCCCGAAGTCCACAATCTCATCCGGCTCCTCGTGCTTAATCGCCGAACGGATCTGCTTCGCGAAATCCAGCAGGCCTTCCTGTTTGACCTCAATGCCAGGATGGGGATTGCAGAAGCTGAAGTACACTCGGCCCGGGAGCTGAGCGCCTCCGAGAAGGAGCAGTTGATTCGGGCGCTTGAGCAGCGTACGGGCAAGAAAATCCAGGCTCGATTCGGCGAAGACTCATCGCTCCTCGGCGGGATCGTCGTGCGTGTCGGTTCCACCATCTATGACGGTTCGGTGCGCGAGCAACTCACCCGGCTGCGGCAAAAATTGGAAGCGGAATAGGAGCAGTAATGGCGAATATCAAAGCGGACGAAATCACGCAGCTTTTGCGCGAACAGATCGAGAATTACCAGCAGACCGTTGCGGTCGAGGAAGTCGGTTCGGTTATTTCTGTTGGGGACGGCATCGCGCGCATTCATGGCTTGGACAACTGCATGGCCGGCGAAATGATTGAGTTTCCACACGGCGTATTCGGCATCGCTCTCAACCTCGAGGAAGATCAAGTAGGCGCCGTCCTGCTGGGTGACTACACGGAAATCGTCGAGGGCGACACGGTGAAGCGCACCAAACGGATCATGTCCGTTCCCGTCGGTGACGCGCTCATCGGGCGCGTTGTCGATCCGCTGGGCCAGCCGCTTGATGGCAAAGGCCCCATAACGACGGACCATCGCAATCCACTGGAGCGATTGGCTCCCGGCGTCGTCGACCGGCAGCCGGTCCGCGAACCTCTGCAAACCGGCATCAAGGCCATCGATTCGATGATTCCCATTGGCCGCGGCCAGCGCGAATTGATTATCGGCGACCGTCAAACGGGCAAGACCGCGATTATTCTGGACACAATTCTGAATCAGCGCGGCGGAGATATGATTTGCATCTACTGCGCGATTGGGCAGAAGCGTTCCACCATCGCTCAGGTTGTGAAAACACTTTCCGATCACGGCGCCCTTGAGTTCAGCATCGTTGTCGCGGCCTCTGCCACCGAGCCGGCCTCAATGCAGTACATCGCGCCATTTGCCGCCGCCGCGATGGGCGAGTTTTTCCGTGATACCAAGCGCCATGCGATTTGTTTCTATGACGATCTTTCGAAACATGCGCAATCCTACCGGGAGATTTCACTGCTGCTTCGCCGGCCTCCGGGTCGCGAAGCGTTCCCGGGAGACGTTTTCTTCCTGCATTCGCGGCTGCTCGAACGCGCGGCAAAATTGAACGACAAACTGGGCGCAGGTTCGCTCACCGCGCTGCCTGTAATCGAAACGCAGGCAGGAGACGTCTCCGCTTACATCCCTACAAACGTCATCTCAATTACTGACGGTCAGATTTATCTCGAATCGGATCTCTTTAATGCCGGCATTCGCCCCGCCATCAACGCCGGAATCTCCGTCAGCCGCGTCGGCGGCAACGCCCAAATCAGGGCCATGCGTCAGGTAGCTGGAACACTCCGGCTGGATATGGCCCAGTATCGCGAGTTGGCGGCGTTTACTCAGTTTGGCTCCGAGCAGCTTGATAAGACCACTCAAGCGCAGTTGGCTCGCGGCCAAAGGCTCATGGAAATCCTGAAACAGGATCAATACCAGCCGCTGCCAATCGAAAAACAGGTGCTCTTGCTTTTCGCCAGTTCCAATCGTTATCTCGACGATATCGACGTCTCCGAGTGCCGCAGGTTCGAACTCGAGATGTACACCTTTGTTGAGACAAATCATCCCGGCGTGCTGCAGGCGATTCGAGACAAAAAAGCGCTCGATGATGAGGTCCGCGCCGATGCCACCAAGGCTCTAGATGCATTTAAGGAGCGGTTCCGGGCCAGCTTGCCCGAATCTCAACAGGCAGCCTCTGCCGCCCGCTAAGCCCGCCGAGGCCACTCAATGCCCACACTTCTCGATTATCGGCGTCGCATCCGCTCGGTAAAAAATACCCAGCAAATCACGCGCGCGATGAAGTTCATCTCGGCTGCAAAGCTTCGTCGCGCTCAGGAAGGCGTGTTCGCTGCGCGTCCCTACGCCAAGGAAATCCTCCGCGTCCTGCGTTCGGCGGCGGCGCGCATGGAGTCCACCGCGCACCCTCTCCTTGAGCGGAGACCCGAAGAGCGCATTCTTTTGGTTGTAATGACGGGCGACCGCAGCCTGGCCGGCGCTTTTAATTCGAACGTGATTCGCCGCGCGATTGCATTCCTACGCGAAAACGCATCCAAAAAAGCTCAGTTGATGGCCATCGGTAAAAAAGGCCGGGACACGCTGCGAAAGCGCGGCTGGAAGGCCGTCGGCGAATACCTCAATGTCTCATCGAAGGTGGAGTTTCCCACCGCGAAGGAAATTGCCAACCGTATTGCGGAGCTATATGCAAGTCGCGAAGTCGATGCGGTCTACGCCGTCTATAATGAATTCAAGAACGTAATGGTGCAAAGGCTCCTTACTGAAAAGCTCCTTCCTATCGATCCGGATGTACTCGCCTCGGGTTCGGAGGAAGCAGAAGATACATCCACAGGAACTCGCAAAGTTCCCCAAGACTCGTTGCCCCATGATAGATATCCAAGCGGCCAATCGCTTGTCGATTATATCTACGAGGAACCCGTGGCTGAGATTTTCAATGGCCTTGTGCCCCGCTATCTTGAATCGCAGGTCTTTCGCATTCTTCTCGAGTCGGCTGCTGCCGAACACGCCGCCCGCATGACCGCGATGGATGCGGCCACGCGAAATGCCTCCGAGCTTATCGATAAGCTCACCCTTCAGATGAACAAGATTCGCCAGGCCGGAATCACCAAGGAGTTGATCGAAATCGTGAGCGGCGCGGCATCCGCGATGTCGTGAAGACCGCCTCATATTTTGTTTAGCGGGCAGCTTATAGGAGCTGAAATGGCAAGCGATAAGGGAAAAAACGGACACGTCGTCGAAGTCATCGGGCCGGTCGTGGACGTGCAGTTCGAAGAGCATCACCTGCCGCGAATTCACAACGCGGTTCGCATCTGGAGCGAGGGATTCGATATTCCCGAGCCCATGGACATTGTTGCCGAAGTAGCTCAACACCTCGGCGAAGGCCGTGTGCGCTGCGTGGCCATGAAACCCACCGAGGGCCTGGTCCGCGGTATGAAGGCCCGCGATCTGGACGAGCCAATCTCGGTGCCGGTGGGACGCGCCACCCTTGGCCGCGTCCTCAACGTCTTGGGCGATCCGGTGGATGGCTTCGGTCCCGTGAAAACTGATAAGCGCTACCCCATTCACCGCTCTGCTCCCTCGCTTCAGGACCAATCTACGAATTTAGAAATGTTCGAAACGGGCATCAAGGTGATTGACTTGATCGAGCCCTACCTCAAGGGCGGCAAAATCGGTCTCTTCGGTGGCGCGGGGGTTGGCAAAACCGTCCTCATCCAAGAGCTCATCAACAACGTCGCGATGAAGCACGGCGGTGTCTCCGTTTTCGCCGGCGTCGGAGAGCGCACCCGCGAAGGCAACGACCTTTGGCTCGACTTTCAGGAATCCGGCGTAATCGAGCCTGGCAATCCCGATAAATCCCGCTGCGCGCTAATTTATGGCCAGATGACCGAGCCCCCCGGCGCCCGCCTTCGCGTCGGACTCACCGGCCTGACCGTCGCCGAATTTTTCCGCGACGAGGAACATCTCGACGTTCTCCTTTTCATCGATAATATTTTCCGCTTCGTCCAAGCGGGATCCGAAGTATCGGCGCTGCTCGGTCGCATGCCGTCCGCCGTCGGCTACCAGCCCAATCTCAACACCGAAATTGGAGAGCTTCAAGAACGCATCACCTCCACCAAGAGCGGCTCGATTACATCGGTTCAGGCGATTTACGTTCCCGCGGACGACTACACCGATCCAGCTCCTGCGGCAACTTTCTCCCACCTTGACGCGACCACCAACCTCAGCCGGCAGATCGTCGAGCGCGGGATTTATCCCGCCGTCGATCCTTTGGCCAGCTTCTCGCGCATTCTCGATCCGCGCATTTTGGGCCAGGAGCATTACAGCGTCGCGCGTGCCGTGAAAGCCGTGCTCCAGCGTTACAAGGAATTGCAAGACATCATCGCCATTCTGGGCATCGAAGAACTCTCCGACGAGGATAAGCAAACGGTCGCTCGCGCGCGTAAGGTCCAAAACTTCCTCTCCCAGCCGTTCTTTGTCGCGCAGCAGTTCAGCGGTCTCGAGGGCAAGTACGTTAAAGTCGAAGACACCATTCGCGGCTTCAAGGAGATCATTGAAGGCAAGCATGACGATTTGCCCGAGCAGGCTTTCTACATGGTGGGCACTATCGAGGAGGCGCGCGCCAAGGCGGAAAAAATAGCTGCCGCGGCGTAATCCGTCGGCCGAATCAAGGTTGAACGAATGCTACCTGAAAATATCGAGTTGCAAGTCGTCACGCCCGAGCGCCACGTTCTGCAGGCCAATGTGCAGGCCGTCGAGATACCTGGCAAGGAGGGTTATCTCGGCATTTTGCCCGGACACGCTCCGTTGATCACCGAACTCGGCATAGGAATCCTGGCCTACCGCAAGGAGTCCCAAACGTATTACCTCACCGTTATCCACGGATATGCGGAAGTTCTCCCAGACCGGGTGATTGTTCTCGCTGAAACTTCCGAGCGAGCCGAGGAAATTGATCCTCAACGCTCCCGCGCGGCTCATAATCGCGCCCAGGCGGAGTTAGCCAAGGCTGGCGCTGGCACTCCCGAATGGGAACAGGAAAAGCTGGCTATCGAGCGCGCCGCAGTGCGCTTGGAAGCCGCCGGCAAGACGGGCCGTGCGTCACAGGCGCATTCCTAAATTGTCAGCGCCCTATCAAAGCAAGTCCCGTCAAAATCCCGGTGTTCACCTTTGCATCAAATAGTAAGATGACTTCTTGGGCCTTTTGCCCGATCATGGCTAACAGCGAACTTACAGTCTATTCAACCACTTGGTGCTGCGACTGCCGCAGAGTGAAGCAGTTTCTACGAGAGCGCCACGTCCCCTTCCGGGAAGTGAATATTGACGAAGCTCCGGATGCGGAAGAGCTGGTCCTTCGCGTTAATAACGGCCGCCGGAAGGTTCCCACGATCGAAGTCGAAGGGCGATACTTTGCCTGCAGCCCCTTCGACCCCTATCAGCTCGCCGACGAACTGAAAATCCCGTTGAAGCCCGTCGCGGGCTAAATCGTAATTGTCCGCGGTGGACGGCTGCAGCCTTTGCTTCCTCTGCCTCCAAGTCGCGGCTACGATTGCGCAACCAGACCCGCTCCGCGCGTCATCACGCCTGCAACCTGCAGGTCGGCAGTCAGCGCAACCAAATCAGCATCCGCTCCTACCGCAATGATGCCCTTTTTGCCCGCAACGCCCAGCCGCCGTGCCGGAAGCACGGTAGCCATTCGAACCGCATCGCGTAGCGGCACCCCCAGATCCACCACGTTCCGTAATGCGTGGTCAAGAGTCAGTGTGCTGCCCGCCAGCTTTCCCTCAGCATTCCGGCAAATGCCGCCGCGGACGCTCACTTCAAAATTTCCCAGCCGGTAATTGCCGTCCCGCATTCCGGTCGCCGCGATTCCGTCGCTCACCAGGAGAACGGTGTCGAATCCCTTCGTTCCGATCAACACTTGAATCGCTGGACCGGCCACGTGCACGCCATCGGCAATCACTTCGGCGGTTACGTCAGGGTCGGTCAGAATCGCGCCCACGATGCCAGGGTCGCGATGCGTGAACGGTCGCATGGCATTGTAAATGTGCACCGCGTGGCGCGCTCCTGCCTGAATCGCCGCGCGCGCTTGTTCGTAGTTCGCGTCGGTATGGCCGAGCGCCACCGTCACTTTGGCCGCCACTGCTGCGCCAATCAGATCCATCGCGCCGGGCAACTCGGGCGCGACCGTTAAAATCCGAACGAAACCGTCGGCAGCCTTCAGAAGCTTGTCGAAAATTTCCACCGAAGGCCTGGTGATGGACTCAACCGGATGCACGCCCCGTCGCGTCGCGCTAATAAAAGGCCCCTCCAGATGGACGCCGAGAATTTCGGCCGCCGGCCGCCCCGCCTTCGGCGGCTCTTCTGGATTTTCACGGCTGCGAATGTAGCGCGCGATTCCCTCAAGCGAATGGCACGTGTCTTCAATCGGAGCCGTAACCGTGGTTGCCACCATGGACGTGGTTCCATGCCGCGCAACCGTTGCTGTGATCCGGTCTAGCGCGCGCGCATTGGCCTCCATCACGTCATGCCCGCCGGCGCCGTGAATGTGCACATCCACAAACCCCGGCACAACGGTCATTCCTGCCGCAACGTAATCAATCGCGCCCGCCGGAACGCGAATTTCGTCCCGATGTCCCAATGCCGCTATCCGGCTGTCTTCAACGACGATGATTCCGTCGTTGATCTCTTCCTCCGGAGTCAGTATTCGACTCGCGTGTATGACGGTGGCCGGCATTTTGCCCTCTCGCCTGTCGAGACTCCTGCTGCGAGTATGCTAGAGGAATCGCGGCTCAAAATCACAGCGGAGCTTGCATCGGTTGCCTTCTCCGCTACAATCAACCTTCGCTCATTTTCGGAGGGAATCGATGGCTAATGAAAAACGCTTTGTGGCCCAGAAGCGCCAGCGCCGCCGGCGCAAGGCGGCCAAAGCCAAAGTGAAGCTGTATGAACAGGGAAAACTCCCGCACGATAAGCTGCCGTCTCTGGCCAAGAGGTTTCTCAGCCGCAAGATGCGCGCGCTTAGCAAATCCGAGTAGCTCGCAAAATAAAAGGGCGCTTGCCTTCGGCAAGCGCCCTCTCCCTTTTGTCCGCCGCTGCCCTCCCTGCCAGGCGTCAGGCAGCAGGTTCGTCAGTTACCGGCAGCCTGTGCGTGAGATGAATTTACTTTCGGCACGCTCAGGTAACCGCTGATCTTGTTCTTGCCGATCTGATTGACGGTGAATTCCAGCGGAGCGCGGCTGCCGTGCGTGAAGAAGTAGATTGGCTCGTTCGCCGAGCGGTTCTTCTTCTCGTAGCGGCCGTCATCCACGTAGATCGCCACCGTGTAGAGGTTCTTCTTCTGATTTACGCCGCGGAGTTCCACCATCAGGTCTCCCACCTTTTCTCGCTTATTCTTCTCGCTAATGGTGAACTCGTAGTAATCGCGTTCGCCCAGACGCCGCAGCTCTTCCACCTCGTCGTGATTCTTCGCGATCAGCGTTCCGAACTCGCCGCGAGTCATGTTCAGGCTGTTCTTCGTCGAATCCAGGTCCGTTTTTACGCCAGTGACGTCGGTGCCGAGCTTGTTGACGTCGTCAACGCTGGCCTTCGTCGCTAGTTCCCCATTGAGGTTGTTCTGGAGCTCGGTCAATTCCCGCGCATCCTCCGCCTTGATCTTCTTGGCTTGGGCGCGCGCGCGGTTCAGTTCCGTCTCCGTCAATTTCATCTTGTCAGTGATGACGCTAAGCTCTCCCTGAAGTTGCGCGTTGGTGTCTTCGGCCTTCGCCAACCTCTGCCCGAGCACATCGCTGTCCTGCTTCATCTGCTGATCCTGGGACGTCAGGGTCCTCTGCAGCGCCGCTGAACGGTTTGAGGCCGTCCAACCCACACCCAACGCCGCCAGTGATACGATCGCCAGCGCAATCACGACGATTCCAATCCATCGCGGCGCCGGAGCCTCTTCAATTACCGTTTCGTGTTTTTCTTCAAGCATTTTTTCTTCTCCCTCCGTGGAAACCCCTTGCTGGATGTCTGAGAATGCACGCGCCGAACCAAACCAACAGAGCCCCCAGGAGCGCCATAAAACCCGTGCTAACAGTGACTTGTGGAATATCGGTGGGAAATGACTCCGGGGAGAGCTCAGTGGTACCCTGCAATTTTTACTTGCAGAACACTGAGTTCTACTTGGTTTTAGGCATTACTTCGCAGTTACCTGGTGATGGTCATGTTCTGCAGCCGTGCGATACGCTCGGCAAGCGGAGGATGTGTACTGAATAAGCTAGCAAGGAGTTGACCACCCGTTAGCGGTGCGACGATGCAGAGCGCCGCAGTCGAAGGGGAAATGTCCATCGGGATTCTCTTGTTATAAGACCCTAACTTTTCTAGGGCGCGCACCAATCCGTAAGGGTGTCCTACCATCTTCGCGCCCGACGCATCCGCCTGGTATTCCCGTTGCCGGGAAATGCCAAGCTGCAGTAGCAAGGCGGCCAGCGGTGCAAGAAACAGCATGAGCAGCGCCGCGATGCCGCCGCCCTGGCGATCGTCGTCACGCCCGCCCCAACCGCCGAAGATCATTGCCCATCGGCCCATTGAGGCGATCCAAGTGATGGCCCCCGCGATCGTCGCCGCAATTGAGGAGGTCAAAATATCGTAGTTGCGTACGTGTGAGAGCTCGTGGGCAATCACGCCCTCTAGTTCCTCATCGTCCATCAGTTGCATCAAGCCTTCGGTCACCGCCACCGATGCGTGACTCGGGTTGCGGCCAGTGGCAAACGCGTTGGGCGCCTGCTGTGGAATCACGTAGAGCTTGGGAACCGGCAGATTGGCCTTCGCTGCCAGCCGCTCCATCACCTCATACAACCTCGGCGATTGCTCCCGGGTGACGGGCCGTGCGCCGCTGGACATCAGAGCGATCTTGTCGGAAAAGAAATACGCTGTCCCGTTCATGATCACCGCGAAAACCAGGGCCATCGTCATACCGCGTTGCCCGGCAATGGCCTCGCCCGCAAATAACAGAAGCAACGTAAGAGCCGTCAGCAAGAATGCCGTTTTGAAAGTTTTCATCTCAGTATCCTTTGCTTCCTTTTCCTTACGCCGCGTCTGCTTTCGCTTTTTTCTGCCCGAACTTCATCTCGCCGGTCTTCGCATCTGCATCCACCACTACGGCCTCGCCCGGCTTTACCTCGCCGTCGAGAATCTTCAGTGCCAACGCGTCTTGAATCAGCCGTTGAATCGCCCGTTTCATGGGACGCGCGCCATATGCGGGATCATAGCCTTCGCGGAAGAGAAGCGTTTTTGCGGCTGGCGTTAGGCTGAGGCTGATCTTCTTTTCCCCCAGTAGCTTCACGACGTGCTCCATTTGCAGGTCGATAATCCGCTCGATCTGATCCTTGCCCAGCGGCCGGAACAGCACGATGTCGTCAATCCGGTTGAGGAATTCCGGACGGAAGAGTTCCCGCAACGCGGCCATGGCCTGCACCCGAGCCTCTTTGGGATCCTTTTCCGCGAGTTCGAAAATCGCCGAGGATCCCGCGTTCGAGGTCATGATAATCACCGCATTCCGAAAATCCACGGTGCGCCCCTTGCCGTCGGTCAGCCGCCCGTCTTCCAGAATTTGCAGCAGCACGTTGAAAACGTCGGGGTGCGCCTTCTCGATTTCATCCAGCAGCACAACCGAGTAAGGCCGTCGCCGCACCTGCTCCGTCAGTTGCCCGCCCTCTTCGTATCCCACGTATCCGGGAGGTGCGCCGATCATCCTCGCCACGGAATGTTTTTCCATGTATTCGGACATATCGAGCCGCACCATGGCACGCTCATCGTCGAACAAAAATTCGGCCAGCGCTCGCGCCAATTCCGTCTTGCCGACGCCGGTCGGCCCCAGGAAAAGAAACGATCCGATCGGTCGATGCGGATCGCTCAGTCCGGAGCGGCTCCTCCGAATTGCGTTCGCCACGCTGCTCAGCGCTGCGTCCTGGCCCACCACGCGCAGCCGCAAACGCTCTTCCATGTGGATCAGTTTCTGAACCTCGCCTTCCAGCAGCCGGCCCACCGGAATCCCTGTCCACTTGCTCACGATCTTGGCGATTTCTTCCTCGCCAACCTCCTCCTTCAACATTGGGTGGTCTTTCTGCAATTCCGCAAGGCGGTCCTGGGCCGCCTTCAATTCCTTTTCGGCTGCCGAAAGCTTCCCGTACCGAATTTCCGCAACGCGCGAAAGGTCTCCAGCGCGTTCGTAGCGCTGTTCCTCCGCCTTCAGGCGCTCGATTTCCTCCTTCTGTTTGCGGATGCGCGTAATCGCATCTTTTTCCGTCTGCCAGTGCGCCTTCAAGCCGTTGGACTGTTCGCGCAGCGTGCTCAACTCTTTCTCGATTTGGCCGAGCCTCTCCTTCGAATGTGCGTCGGATTCCTTTCGCAGTGCTTGCCGCTCGATTTCGAGCTGCAAAATACGACGCTCGATTTCATCGATTTCCGTCGGCAGCGAATCGATCTCCATGCGCAATCCCGCCGCCGCTTCGTCAACCAGGTCAATCGCCTTGTCCGGCAAAAAGCGGTCGGTAATATATCGCTGCGAGAGCATGGCAGCCGCAACAATGGCCGCATCCTTGATTCGCACTCCGTGATGCACTTCGTACCGCTCTTTTAACCCGCGCAGAATCGCGATGGTGTCTTCCACGGAGGGTTCGCCCACCTGCACCGGCTGAAAGCGCCGCTCCAGCGCCGGATCTTTCTCGATATATTTGCGGTATTCGTTCAGCGTGGTCGCGCCGATCGCCCGCAATTCACCGCGCGCCAGCGCCGGTTTCAGCATGTTGGAAGCATCCATCGCGCCTTCGGCCGCGCCCGCTCCCACCAGCGTGTGCAGTTCGTCGATGAACAGAATGATTTGCCCGTCCGATTCCGTCACTTCTTTGAGCAGCGCTTTCAATCGGTCTTCGAATTCCCCGCGATATTTCGCGCCCGCGACCATGGCCGCGAGATCGAGCGCCACGATTCGCTTCGGTTTCAGCACTTCCGGCACATCACCTGCAACAATGCGCTGTGCTAAGCCTTCAACAATCGCGGTCTTTCCCACTCCGGGCTCGCCAATCAGCACCGGATTGTTTTTCGTGCGCCGCGCCAGAATCTGCATCACGCGGCGAATCTCCTCGTCGCGCCCGATCACCGGATCAAGCTTGCTTCTCCGCGCGAGCTCGGTGAGGTCGCGCGCGTATTGCTCGATCGCGCGATACGTGGATTCAGGATTTTGTGAGGTTACGCGATGGCTGCCGCGAATCGAAGTCATCGCCTGCAGGATTGCGTCGTGGGTCGCGCCGTGGCGCGCAAGAATTTGGCCGGCCGCATCGCGCTGCGCCGCGGCAATCGCCAGCAGCATGTGCTCCGTTGATACGTATTCATCTTTCAGCCGCTCCGCCTCGCTGAAAGCGTTCTCCAGGATTTCGTTCGATGAACGGCTCAACGACTGCTCCGCTACGCCTGAAACTTTCGGCAAACGGTCGATCTGTTTTTCAACTTCGCCGCTCAGCATTGCCGGCGCCGCTCCCAGCTTGTCGAGCAGGGGCCGCACCACGCCGTCTCCCTGCGCAATCAAGGCCCAGAGCAAGTGCAAAGGCTCGATCTGCTGCTGCCCGGACCTCGCGGCCATCTCCTGAGCTGCCTGCAGCGCTTCCTGCGCCTTCACCGTTAGTTTGTCAAATCGCAGCATGTCGTGATTTTCTCACTTTGCCCTCCGGACACAAAGGGCCGGAGCAACCAGCTCTGGCCCTTTTGTGGATCCGAAGGTTCGAGTTAGTTGTTGTTTGTGACGTTAATTTTCACCTGTCTCGGCTTCGATTCCGCCCGCTTCGGCAGCTCGACCGTGAGCACGCCGTTCTTGTAGTCTGCCTTGACGGAACCGCTGTCTACGGTGCTTGGCAGGCTAAAGCTGCGGCTGAACGAGCCGTAGGTCCGCTCGATCCGAAGGTAGTTGTCTTCCTTCACCTTCTCCTCGAATTTTCGCTCGCCTTTTACGGTGAGTATGTTGCTTTCGATCCGTATATCTAGGTCCTTTTCGTTGACGTCTGGAAGGTCCGCTTTCAGCACTAACTCGTTCTCCGTCTCATAAATGTCGACAGCCGGAGCCCAGGTGGTCAGGGCTGATTGCTCGGACCGGCGTGGCAACGACCCTTCAAAAAGCCGATTCACCTGCTCCTGCAGGGTCGAGAGGTTGTGGAACGGGTCCCAACGGGTGATGGCACTCATCTTAACTTCCTCCTCATGATTCTAAAAGTCTTAGCGCATTTAGCGCAAACAAATCATAAAATATGCGTGCTGTATTGTCAAGTACAAAGTCGCGGCTTAATACTCGCTTAAAGTCGCCCCGTATTCCGAAAGTTCAATATCTACGGCCTTGAGCCTTGCTGCTTTCCAAGTAAAGGAGTAAACCATCCACATTCGTTTGCTGCTTTCGCGGAGACGCTCTTGGAAGACGCACTAGCCATTCACCGTCTGCACTTTGCCTTCACGGTGACTTTTCACTACATCTTTCCGCAGCTCACCATGGGGCTCGCCTTGTTACTGGTTATTCTGAAGACGATGGCGTTGCGCACCGGGGACGAGCATTACAACCGAGCCGCCCGTTTCTGGGCCCGCATCTTCGGCATCAACTTCGCCTTGGGCGTGGTCACCGGCATTCCCATGGAATTTCAGTTCGGCACCAACTGGGCTCAGTTTTCTCGTGCGGCAGGAGGGGTTATCGGTCAGACGCTCGCGATGGAAGGAATTTTTTCCTTTTTCTTGGAGTCCTCGTTTCTCGGCCTTTTCCTTTTCGGCGAAAAGCGCTTAGGACCGAGAGCCCACTGGTTCACGGCTGTGATGGTCTTTTGCGGATCTTGGCTTTCGGGCTACCTGATCGTCGCCACAGACGCCTGGATGCAGCATCCGGTAGGCTATGCGCTTGGGCCGCACGGGGAGATTCTGCTGGCCAGCTTCTGGGGATTGCTACTCAATCCGTGGGCGCTCTGGCAGTATCTGCACACAATGAACGGCGCGGTCCTCACCGGATGTTTCGTGATGGCCGGAGTCGGTGCCTTCTACTTGCTTTCAGGCCGTGACGAGGCCTACGGGCGGACGTTCGTGCGTTTGGGCGTGATCGTAGGCGTCGTGGGTACCATCCTGCAGCTCTTTCCGCTGGGCGACGCACAGGGCCGACTCGTCGCGCGCTACCAACCCGTAACCTTGGCGGCCATGGAAGGGCTATTTGAAACGCAGCAGGGAGCTCCCGTGGCGATCCTTGGTCAACCGGACGTTCAGAACCGCCGCTTGGACAATCCACTCCTAATTCCACGCGCGCTTAGTTTCCTCACCTATCGCCGCTGGAAAGCCGAAGTGAAAGGACTTGATAGTTTTCCGCAGCAGGATTGGCCGGATAAGATTCCGCTCGTCTACTTCAGCTATCACGTCATGGTTGGGCTGGGCACGATTCTTCTGGCTGTGACCGCGGTTGCGGCTTGGCTGCTTTGGCGCGGCAGGCTCTATCAAACCCGCGGAATGTTGTGGGTTTTGATGTTGTGCCTGCCTTTGCCATACATCGCCAATACGGCCGGTTGGGTCACAGCCGAAGTCGGGCGCCAGCCCTGGCTGATTCATGGCCTCTTCCGGACGACCGCGGGAGTTTCGCCAGACGTCTTGGCCGGAAGCGTTTGGTTCACGCTGATCGGTTTCATGGGGATGTACATGATCCTGGGCATCCTTTTCTTGTTCCTGGTTTACCGGGAGATCGAGCTGGGACCGGAACCGGCAAAGGCGGCAGTGGCCGCTGCCGGAGGGCACGTGTGATGGCCACGCTCTGGTTCTGCCTGGTGGCGTTGATGATTACTGCTTACGTCCTGCTCGACGGCTTCGATCTCGGCGCGGGAATTCTGCACCTGTTCGTTGCGCGATCGGATGGCGAGCGGCGCGAAGTCTTGGCAAGCATCGGGCCAGTGTGGGACGGCAATGAGGTCTGGCTGCTCGCGGCGGGCGGAACCCTTTATTTCGCTTTTCCCGCGCTGTACGCCTCGGGGTTCAGCGGTTTCTATCTGCCGCTGATGATTGTTCTGTGGCTTTTGATTCTGCGTGGCATTTCCATTGAGTTCCGCAGCCACATCCATAGCCCTGTGTGGGAGCCAATGTGGGATGCGTTGTTTTGTTTTTCCAGTTTGCTGCTGGCCGTCTTTTTCGGAGCGGCACTCGGCAACGTGGTGCGAGGCGTTCCTCTCGATGCGCAGGGATATTTCTTCGAACCCCTGTGGACCAACTTCCGTCTCGGCGGCAGAACGGGCATCCTCGATTGGTACACCATTCTGGTCGGCGTGACCTCCCTGTTTGCTCTGACGCAGCACGGGGCGACCTGGCTGATGCTGAAAACATCGGGCGCGGTTCAACTCAGGTCGCGCGCGGCGGCGCGGAGCACGTGGTGGGGCGTGGTTACACTGACAATCGTCGTAACCTGGTTCACGTTTCATATTCAGCCGCAGGTCCCCATGACCTTCGCCGCGCGTCCGTGGGGTTATGTCTTTCCGGCGATTGCGATCGCCGGGCTTGTTGGGCTCCGATGGTTTTTGGCGGGATCTGATGGGGTTCGACGAGAACTCGAGGCGTTTTTGTCTTCCTGCGCATATTTGCTGGGCATGCTCACTAGCGTGGTGTTTGGCCTGTATCCGTACGTCCTGCCGGCCAGCAGCAATCCGGCTTACAGTTTGAGCATCAACAACGCAAAGGCTGGTGCGTATGGTTTGAGAGTTGGCTTGGTTTGGTGGTTCATCGGCATCGCACTGGCGACGGGGTACTTCGTCCTCGTTTATCGCCACTTCCGGGGCAAGGTAAGTCTCGAGGAGCGCCGCGAAAATTATTGAGAGCTCGGCTGAATCGAAATCCCCACCCTTGCAAGACCGGCGAGAATGCGGCACTCTCACTGCGCCGGTAGTCAGCCTTGTGTCACGCGACGGCTATTCCTGAAGGTTGGACCAACGGCGGACTGGATCGGCTGCTCATAGGAGGCTCTGATGAAAATAAATAGAAGAAGGCTGTTGCAGGCGCTGGGAATGTCGCCGGCACTTTTAGCAGGATCGCCCGTCGTCGCAGAAGGCAAGACAAATAAGAAAGAGGCTGGGGCCAGCGCGGAACCCAAGCTCGTTGGACTCAATCCCAAGGGAATGCCGCCTTCGATCACGCTTTTGCCTCTCGCTCCGCGCTTCAGCTCCCTCGACAATAAAACCATCTATATGGTGGACATCGGCTTCAACAACGGCAACGTGTTTTTCCAGGAGATGCAGCGGTGGTTCAAGGAAAACATGCCCAGCGTGAAGACGATCTACCGCCGCAAGGACGGCGATTACCCGCAGGAGGATCCGAAATTGTGGGCGGAAGTAAAGGCTGCGGGCGCCGCCGTCATCATGGGCGTGGGTCATTGAAGCACGTGCGCCCCAGCGACCGTGGGTCACTGCGTAACGCTTGAGAAGATGGGAGTCCCGACCTCACCCGTCGTAACGGTGGCGTTTGAACAAGAATGCAAAACGAACGCCGCCAAGCGCGGAATGCCGCGCCTGCGCCTGGTGTTCAGTCCGCACCCCGTATGGGGAAAAACACCGGAACAGCTTTGGGGCTACATGAATGGGCCCGATCCGGCCACCGAAAAACCGATGATGCGGGAGGTTATAGGCGCTCTAACGACGCCGCTTACAGCAGCCGACACGAGAACGGGAAAGGAAACTCCGTCAGTTGGGCCGCCAGCATTCGAGCCCGATACGGCGAAGAATCTCCAGGAATTCTACCGGAACAACGGCTATACGGATTTCCTCCCCATCATCATTCCCACGGAGGAAACCGTCGACGAAATGTTGAAGGGCACAAGCCACCACCCGGATGAAGTGGTGGGCAAGCTGGCGGCGGGCGGAGGGACGGAGGCTTTTGCCGCCTGGACGTTCACAGTGAAGCATGCGGCGATCAACGCTGTGATGGCCGGTGCGAAACCGGAGCACCTGCCGGTGATTTTGGCGATGGCGTCTTCCGGATACATTTCGCTGATCAGCTCGACGAACGACCTTGCGTACGGCGCGCTGGTTAACGGACCGATCCGCAACAAACTCAATATGAACTACGGCATCGGGGCGCTTGGCCCGTTTGCGCACGCGAACGCCGCGATCGGCCGGGCGTGGACTCTGGTTTCCAAAAATCTCGGAAATGCGGGCATTCCCGGAGAAACGTACATGGGGGATATGGGAAACATGCTCAATTACATAAACCTCATCATGGCGGAGAACGAAGAGGCCAGCCCGTGGGAACCGTTTCACGTGCAGCATGGCTTCAAAAAGGAAGAGAACGTCGTAAGCATGTTCAGCGGCCTCAGTGTCTCTGCCGGACAGGTCGGAAAAGGCAGCGGCGTAGGGGGGACTCCGTATTTCGACAAGCAATACGTCGATTTGTTTTACAACTTCACGGGGTTCTTTGGCGCGCTGCTGCTGTGCGAGCCGATCTGCGCCAATAGCCTGAAGGAGCAGGGCTACGATACAAAAGAAAAACTGATCGACTATTTCTATAAGAACACGACGCAAACAGCGAAGGAATATCGCGATAGGAACTGGTCGTACTTGTTCGAGTACGGGCAGGCGCTGAAGGGCGTGGAGCCTTTCGCAACATGGTACAAGCTCCCGGACGATGCCGTGATCCCGAAATTCCCGCACCCGAACCGCATTAGCGTGGTGGTGATCGGCGGCTCAACCGATCCCGTATCGCAAGTGGCAAACTTCAGCTACGGGAAAAGTGTCTCGATCGACAAATGGATGTAGGGAGTTTTTAAAGTGGTCGGGGCGAATGGATTTGAACCATCGACCTCCTGGTCCCGAACCAGAAGGTGGAAAATGTAAAGCCTTGTGGGTGTCGCATTTACAAGCGCCGCCATCCCAAGAATCTTGCCTCAGTTGGTCTCTGGCGGAGCTGAATTTTCCTGAGCCGCTCTCGCTTCGGTGGCGGCTTGCACGTCGGGGATTCGGGTGCAGGGACCAGAAGAACGGAACAGTCGGCCAGCGTCACAATGCCTCGCAGGCGCGGGCCGACTGCTCTTCCCGGGGGTGGGAACCTGTGTCAATCGACTTTCGTTCTACTGCTCGCTTCGCTTTTCTCGCGAAGTACGAACGTCTTTCGTCTTTCGTCTTTCGCCTTTCGTCTTTCGCCTTTCCCGGCACGCAAAAGGCTCAGTCCGAAAGTGCTTGATCCATGGCCTCCCGCAGGCGCTTCCCATGAATGGGCGGCGTTGCGCCTACTTGAGTCGCGACCCAGGCCGCAAAGCGATTCGCAGAGTCACTGATCTTGTCGAGTGTCGCCCCACGAATATAGTGGTGTGCCAAACATGCTGTGAAAGCGTCCCCGGCACCGACGGCGTCGGCGACTTTAATGTTGAATCCTTTGTGTTCCACTGTCTTGTCCTTCGAAACAAGCAGGCTGCCCCGAGCGCCGCGCGTCACGCAGATCAAACGCAAACCGTATTCCACCAATAATCCTCGAGCCCGCACCTCTTCGCTTCGTGGAGCAACTCCGAGGAGATCGGACACACGGAAAAGTTCTTCGTCATTCAGCTTTGCAATATGGGAGAGCTTGAGGGATTCCTGGAGCAATTCACGGCTATAAAACGACTCACGGAGGTTGACATCATAGATGCGCAGGGCGCTTTCCGGT
>DATDMO010000313.1:0-6093 GCA_036518755.1 Candidatus Acidiferrales bacterium
AGGCCACTCTGAATCCGCGCTCTTTCACCATCGCCACTTTTGCTTTGTGCGGATTCGCGAACTTCAGCTCGATTGGCATCCAAATCGGCGGAATTGGCGCACTCGCTCCAAACAAAAGAGGTGAATTAGCGCGCCTCGGCATTCGCGCCATGCTAGCGGGAACGCTGGCCAACCTCATGTCCGCATCGCTCGTGGGGATCATGCTGCGATGAAAGCCCACACCTCGAAATCCTCCGGCGGCGCGGACGAATTTGCCCGCGCCTCGCGCGCCGCGAAATTCATTCTCTCGAAAACAAAACTGCGCCCGAAAGTCGCGCTGGTTCTCGGCTCGGGTCTCGGCGCTTTCGCCGACGAACTCGCCTCCGCCACGCGAATCCCGTACCCGAAGATTCCCGGCTTCCCGCGTTCCACAGTCGAAGGGCACGCCGGCGCTCTCGTAATCGGAAAGTCTGGCGAAATTCCCGTCGCCGCAATGCAAGGCCGCGTACATCTTTACGAAGGATATTCGAGCAGGGAAGTGGTGTTTCCGATGCGCGTCCTCGGGCGCCTCGGCATCCGCGCCGCGATCCTCACCAACGCTGCCGGCGCAATCAATCTCGATTACAGCCAGGGCGCTCTGGTGGTGATTCGCGACCACATCAATTTGCAGGGAAACAATCCGCTCATCGGACCGCATGACGAGCGCTTCGGCCCGCGATTTCCGGATATGAGCGAAGCTTACTTCAAACTCTATCGCGAAATCGCTCTGCGCGAGGCGAAGCGTCGCGGCCTTGGCGTTCACGAAGGAATCTATGCCGCGCTTTCCGGCCCCAGCTTCGAAACTCCCGCCGAGATTCGCTACCTCAAAACCATCGGCGCGGACTTGGTCGGCATGTCCACAGTTCCCGAAGTGATCGTCGCGCGGCAGATGGGCATCCGCGTCCTCGGAATTTCCTGCGCCACCAACATGGCGGCGGGGATCCTCAATCAGTCGCTTTCTCACGCCGAAGTGATCGAAACCGGCGAGCGCGTGAAATCGCAATTCATCGGGTTGCTCCGCGCTGTAATCCCCTCGATTGCCTCCGACGTCGCGTCGGCGCCGCCGCGCAAATAGCCGCTCCGCGTGCCAGCGGTCGGGCAGGTGATCGCAGACGGGGGGCTGGCTCGAGTGTCGATTAGGCGTGACGACGGCCGTTTGTTTTCTACGAGTTAGATCACGTTCTATTCGGCACGTAGTGTCGAATAGGAGCGAGCCGTCCTGTGGTGATTCGAAGAATCTCCGCGTCTTATCGCAAGACGCGGGAACGGAGTTCCGCCACCCCGTCCAGCCTTCTTGTGCCGCGCCGAATTTGGTCTCTTCTGCCACGTTTCCAAGCTAGCAGAGGAGAGGAGGCAATCAAGCGCGGGTTCCTGTGGACTTTTCTGGAGGTTGGAAGCTGGGGGCTAGAGGCTTGAAACTGAAAAACGCCCGGCCTGTTCGTTGCTCAATTCGCGACGCATCGCCGAAGCGTGATGGCCCTTAAGCTGCTTTTGCTTTGAATTCCTTAAGCAGCGCGAGCATCTCGCGATTGAATGCGGGAATATCCGAAGGCTGACGACTGGACACCCAATTGGCATCGCGCACCACTTCTTGATTTATCCAATTTCCGCCCGCGTTGCGAATGTCGTCCTGAATCGTGTGGTAGCTGGTTAGCGTTCTGCTTTTCACAAGTCCAGCGGAGACCAGCAGCCAGGGACCGTGGCATATGACGGCTATCGGTTTCCCGGCGCGGTCGATTTCGCGGACAAATTCCTGAGCCGCCTTTTCGACTCGCAAAGCGTCGGCGTTCAGCGCGCCACCGGGCAAAAGCACGGCGCCGTAGTCGCCAGGGTCAGCATCGGCCAGCAGCAGGTCCACATCGACTTCTTTCGACTTGTCGTGGTGTTTCATCCCTTGGATGTGGTCGTCTTTGGGAGAAATGAGTATGGTTTTCGCGCCGGCTTCTTCCAAGGCGGCGCGTGGCGACATTAATTCTGATTCCTCGAAACCATCCGTCACCAGGATGGCGATCCTCATGGGTGGGAGTTTCGTTTCTGGCATAGGTTTCTCCTGGTGATGCGACATCCTCATTGAAGGTGAAACGGGCACGCCAGCAAATCCATCCGTGACTCTCTGTAAGAAATGAGGCGAAGCGTGGTAGGCGCGGCTGAGGCCCAATTGGCCAGGGCGCGTGCGTGCGCCGTGGGAGGAAAGCGCCGCCTGAAGACAACGCTACGAAGGCGACGGCAATTGCCTGCGGGGATGGCCGAGCGTATATTGTCGGGCGACAGGCAAAGCAAATGGCAATTCCCGCCCGCATTCACGACCTTCCGCCGCTAAGCAAGCGATGTTGCCGATATTTCAGGGACTAGGAGCCCGAATAATATGACCAGCAGAATCTTATCTCCGGGAATCGTGGCGCTGGGCGCGGCTGCGCTGCTCATCGCCTCATTCGGTGTAGTGGGCGGCAGAACGAGTGCAGGTCAGAGCACCAAATCTGGAATCAAGATCGATAGCGACGATATCGGCGGCACCGTCACAAGCACGAAAGGCCCGGAAGCAGGCGTCTGGGTGATTGCTGAAACAAGCGACCTGCCCACACGCTACATCAAGGCAGTCGTCACCGACGATCGCGGCCGCTACCTGATACCCGACCTGCCCAAGGCAAAGTACACGGTCTGGGCGCGCGGTTACGGATTGGTGGATTCGCCCAAGGTCGAGACTGAGCCGGGCAAGCTGGTGGATTTGAAGCCGTCTGTGGCGCCCGATGCGAAAAGCGCCGCGCAATATTATCCCGCAAACTATTGGTTCTCATTGCTGGAGATACCTGCAAAAAACGAGTTTCCCGGGACGGGTCCTCAGGGTAACGGAATTTCACCCGGCGTGAAAGATCAAGGCCAGTGGATCCACCTGGTCAAAACCGATGGCTGCGAACCGTGCCACCAGCTTGGCAATAAATATACGCGGACGATTCCAGCGATGTTCAGCAACCTCGATCCCGCACAGGCCTGGATGCGGCGCGTCCAATCGGGACAGGCCGGTGCGATCATGATGGGCGGACTGAATCAACTCGGCGTGAAGCGAGCGACTGAAATGTTCGCGGATTGGACGACGCGAATCGCGAAGGGCGAGTTGCCCGCGGAGGCTCCTCCGCGGCCACAGGGCTTGGAGCGCGACGTGGTAGTCACTCAATGGGACTGGGCCGATCCAAAAGCGTATCTGCACGATGAGGCTTCGACCGACAAGCGAAATCCAAACGTGAACGCCAACGGCCTGATTTATGGATCGCCCGAAGAGAGCCGCGATTACTTGCCGGTGCTCGATCCCGTCCACAATACGACCAGCGAAGTGAAGACGCAGTATCGCGATCCGAATACTCCCGGGCAGCCGCCGCCGTTCAAACCTTCTCCGGTGTGGGGCGACGAGGCGATTTGGGATAGCCACACGACGGTTCACAATCCGATGTTTGACGCGCAGGGCCGGGTGTGGTTTACGGCGCGAATTCGCGGGCGCGACAATCCCGCGTTCTGCAAGGCGGGATCGAGCCTACCATCGGCGCAACTAACTCCCACTCAAGTTTCAGGCCGTGAATTGGAAATGTACGATCCGGCGACCAAGCAGATCTCGATGATCGACACTTGCTTCGGCACGCACCATCTGCTTTTCGCCAGCGATGCCAATAACACGCTGTGGACCACCAGCGGCGGTGGCGGCGGAGTGGTGGGGTGGCTGAATACGAAAATGTGGGACCAGACGCACGATGCAGCGAAATCGCAGGGCTGGACCGCGCTGGTCTTGGACACGAACGGCAATGGAAAGCGCGACGCGTATGTGGAAGGCGAACAGAAAGTCGCCACGACGCCGGGCGGCGAAAGTTTGGGTGCGGCATCGGCGCTGAACGTAAATCCTGACCCGACGAAAGACACGCGGCTCAACGCGGCGTTCTATGGTTTGGGAATCGGACCGGACGGGATGATCTGGGGCACGGTGCTGGGATTTCCGGGAGGAATCGTCAGGTTGAATCCGGGAAGTAATCCACCGGCGACGGCCCTTGCGGAATACTACGAAGTGCCGTGGAATGATCCCAAGGCGCGCGTGTGGGGTTTTTCGCCGCGCGGGATGGATGTTGGCAGCGACAACGTCGTCTGGGTGGCGCTGGCAAGCGGGCATTTGGCAAGTTTCGATCGCCGTAAGTGCAAGGGGCCGATCAACGGACCGAAGGCGACGGGGCGCCAGTGTCCTGAAGGTTGGACGCTGTATCAGACGCCGGGACCGAAATTCAAAAACGCAAAAGAGTCTGGCAGCGACGACTCTCACTATTACGTTTGGGTAGACCAGTTCGATACGCTGGGGCTGGGCAAGAATACGCCGATCATTACGGGCAACGGGTCGGATTCGCTGATCGCCCTGGTGAAAGGGACGTTCGTGATTATGCGCGTGCCCTACCCCATGGGCTTTTTTGCAAAAGGAATGGATGGACGCATTGACGATGCGAAGAACGGATGGAAGGGAAAGGGCGTCTGGACGACATGGGGCACACGCACGCCATTCCACAGCGAGACGGGGAAGGGAACCTACCCGAAAGTCGTCCACTTCCAAATTCGGCCGAATCCACTCGCTGATTGAACTTACATCCGACGATTGGGCACGCGGCGCGTCCGCGTGCCTACCCCAAATCTTGCAGAAAACTGGCGCCGTGGGGAATGGACGCGCCGAAATTTTCAGCCACAGTTTGGCCCATGTCGGCAAGGGTGGAGCGGACGCCCAGATTCGCCCCACCGCTTGCGCCCGAGCTGTACGCGAGGATGGGCACATATTCGCGAGAATGGTCCGTGGTGGGATTCATCCGATCCGGATCGCATCCGTGATCGGCGGTGATCAGCAGCAGGTCGGAAGCGCGCAGTGCCGCGAGAAATGGGCCGAGCAGCGCGTCAAATTCTTCGAGCGAACGCGCGAAGCCTTCCACGTCCTTTCGGTGTCCGTAGAGCATATCGAAATCGACGAGGTTCGCAAAAATCAGCCCGCGCGATTGACGCGAAAGAGATTCCGTGAGCTTGGCCATGCCGTCCGCGTTGTTTTTCGTGGTCTCGTAATCGCGCACGCCGCGGCCATTGTAGATGTCGTGAATTTTTCCCACACCGAAGACCGGTACTTTCCGCTCGGCGAGCACATCGAGCAGCATGGGGCGCGGTGGCTCGACCGCATAATCATGTCGCCGCTCGGTGCGCCGAAAATTTCCCGGCTCGCCCGTAAACGGACGCGCGATCACGCGGCCCACGCGATTCGGTCCATCGAGCAGCGCCCGCGCAATTTCGCACATGCGGTAAAGCTCGGCGACGGGAATCACGTCCTCATGCGCCGCAATCTGAAAAACACTGTCGCCCGACGTGTACACGATCGGAAATCCCGTGCGCACATGTTCCTCGCCAAGTTCCTTGATGATTTCCGTGCCGGAGGCGGGCTTGTTGCCGAGTGTGCGCCGGCCGATGCGCCGCTCGAACTCTGCGATCACTTCTTTCGGGAAACCGTGCGGATAAACGGGAAACGCGCGGTCCAGCCAGATGCCCACCATTTCCCAGTGTCCTGTGGTGGTGTCTTTTCCAGGCGAGGCGGTCGCGCCCTTGCCGAAATTTCCCTCGGGCCGCTGTGGCGCAGCAAGATGGTCGAGCGGCTTGATATTCGCGAGGCCGAGGCGAACAAGATTCGGAATTTGCAACGGACGCGAGCGCGCAATGTGGCCTAGCGTGTCGCGTCCCACATCGCCGTAATCCGCGGCATCCGGCAATTCGCCGATTCCGACGCTATCGAGCACGATCCAAATCACGCGGTCAAATCGCGATTTGTTCTGGGTCAAACCGATTCCTTGCCTATCCGTCTATTCTTTTCCGATGTCTTCGTTCCACACTTCGGGATGCGCGCGAATGTAACCCGCCAAGAGCGCTGCGCATTCTTCCGAGTCCAGATCAATCACGCGCACGCCAAGCGACCGCAGCCACTCAATTCCGCCCTGAAAATTTCTGCTTTCGCCGACCACCACCCTACCGAAACCGAATTGCCGAACCAGCCCGCTGCAATACCAACACGGTGCGAGCGTC
>DATDMO010000314.1:0-5142 GCA_036518755.1 Candidatus Acidiferrales bacterium
CCCCTGGTGGAAACCGCTTCGGATGTGTAAGGAAGGAAAGAAAGCATGCAAACACTCGTTGCGTACGTGGAAAACAAACCGGGCGTTCTGAATCGCGTTTCTTCACTGGCGCGGCGGCTGGCCATCAACATTGATTCGCTCACCGTTGGGCCCACCGAAAATGAAGAGATTGCGCGGATGACCATCGTCGCGCACACCGACGAACGCGGCGCGCAGCGTCTCGAAGCGAGCCTCGAGAAACTCGTGGACGTGTTGCTGGCGGAAAACATTTCCGGGCGTGCTCTGCTCGAACGCGACCTGGCTTTGATCAAAGTTGCCGCTGACCAGCAGAACCGGCCGCACTTGATGGAATTGATCAAGGTTTTTCGCGCGCGTGTCGTAGACGTCGCTCCGGAATCGCTGATTATCGAAGTCTCCGGCGCAGTGGACAAAATCGACGGCTTGCTGGAAGTGCTGCGTCCCTTTGGCGTGCTGGAAATGGCGCGCACAGGGCGGATTTCCATGACGCGGGGCAACGATTTGCTGCGCGCGCCGCTGCTGGACATCGAGAGTTCAGCGGGCGAACCTGAAGTTTCGAAGGCGAAGTAGCGCGTAGTATTCGCAGGAGAACTTTCAGAATCCGGACGCGAGTGCGAGCGTCTCTAAATAATTCAGCACACCTGCAGCATGTTCGGCCGTGCGCCGGCCCGATGACGATGAAATGAAAGGACACCATGGCTAGTCTTTACTACGACGACTCGGCGGATCTCGCACTCATCCAGGCGAAAAAGGTGGCCATCATTGGCTACGGCTCGCAGGGGCACGCGCATTCCCTCAACCTGCGCGACAGCGGCGTTGAAGTCCGAGTGGGCCTGCCAGAAACCAGCGCTTCGCGCGCCAAAGCCAAAAAGGAAGGACTGACCGTTAGCACGCCCGCGGAAGCCGCAGCTTGGGCCGATGTCATCATGATTCTGGCGCCGGACACCAAGCAGCCGAAACTCTATCGCGACGCGATTGAGCCGAATCTGAAACCCGGGAAGACGCTCATGTTCGCACACGGCTTCAATATTCGGTTTGGCGCGATCAAGCCGCCAAAGATGGTGGACGTTTCGATGATCGCCCCCAAAGCGCCGGGGCATCGCGTGCGCGAAGTTTTCACCGAAGGCGGCGGCACGCCTGCGCTGCTCGCGGTGGAACAGGATGCGACCGGAGGCGCCAAGGCGCTGGCGCTCTCGTATGCGAAGGGTCTCGGCTGTACGCGCGCGGGAGTTTTGGAGACGACGTTCACCGAAGAAACGGAGACGGACCTGTTCGGCGAGCAAGCGGTCTTGTGCGGCGGCGTGAGCGAACTGATCAAAGCGGGATTTGAGACGCTCGTTGCGGCAGGCTATCAGCCCGAGGTTGCGTATTTCGAGTGCATGCACGAACTGAAACTGATCGTGGACCTGATTTACCGCGGCGGGCTCAGCTATATGCGCTATTCCGTCAGCGATACTGCCGAGCAGGGCGACTACGCTTCGGGGCCGCGTATCGTCACGAAGCAAACGCGCGAGGAAATGAAGAAGATTCTTGCGGAGATTCGCGACGGCAGCTTTGCCAAGAAGTGGATTGAAGAGAACGAAAAAGGCTGCTCGAATTTCCTGGCCAGGCGCCAACACGAGCAGCAGCATCCCATCGAGCAACTCGGCCCCAAGCTGCGCGCCATGATGCCCTTTCTTCAACCGGTGGTCGCGCCGGGGATGAAAATCAAAGCTGCCGCCACGAAAAAGTAGCATTTTGACAATTCAGTAGAAGATTTCTCGCCGCGCGAGAGCAACTGGTTGACACAGGGTGCGATTTAAGCAATCCTCTCGCGTGATGAAACGCAAGAGTGGTTCGTCCCCAACCCTTTCGTTGCACCTTGGCGAGCGCATCGAGCAGCTCAGCGTCAAGCGCCAGGAAATCATTCGGCCGATTCTTGAGCATCCGCGCGAATACGTGCTGCTCAGCGTGCGCGCTATGGCGAAGCGCCTGCACACCGACCCGGCCACCATCGTGCGGATCGTGCGTGGACTCGGCTTTGGTAGCTATCGCGAATTTCAACGCCATCTGCATGAACTCTCCCTGGCTTTTGCCACTTCTCTGGACACGATGCAGTCCGGGGGCCGCGATCCCAGCGTGCCGGCCCATGTGGTCGAGTCGCTCGAACAAGACTTGAAAAACCTGCAGGGTCTCAAGAACAGCCTGGATGC
Source organism: Candidatus Acidiferrales bacterium (assembly GCA_036518755.1). GTDB lineage: Bacteria > Acidobacteriota > Terriglobia > Acidiferrales > UBA7541 > Palsa-295. The sequence continues at coordinate 2,211 of DATDMO010000314.1, forward strand.
GCAACGCCTGGTGACGCTCGCGAAGCGTTTTCATGAAGCGCGGCGTATCGTTGTCCTCGCCGCCGATTTAGCGGCTCAACTCGCCGGTTACCTGGAGTATCAAATCAGCTTGCTAGGGCTGCCGATTTTTGCCGCCACGTCAGCCGGCAGGATTCTCCACTTGGTGCGCTCGGTCAACAAGCAGGACGTGGTGATCGCGATCAGCTTCCGGCGTGGGTTGCGGCAAACGGTCGAGGGCGCGGAGCAAGCTCGCGCGAATGGCGCATATTGCGTGGGCATCGCGGACACGTACCTCTCGCCGCTGGCGCGCGAGTGCAACGAAATTTTTCTGGCTTCCGTGGAAACAACTTCTTTTGGCGCGTCCTACGTTGCGCCGATCGCGTTGCTCAATTCCCTGCTCGCCGCCGTGGGACAGTATCACCGCTCGCAAACGCTGGCGATTGTGAAGGAAATTGCAGAGGAGCAGCGCAAAGGATTCCGCTGGTACAATCCGTGAGGCGTCGAGCAGCTTTTCTATTTCTTAAAAGCAGAATGAGCCTTAGTGTAAGAGCTGAACCGCTACAACCCCTGAGGACAATCTCAGTCCTGACGTTGGCGATTCTCGCTTCGCAGGTAAGCATTGGGCTCGCGCAATCGCCGAGCTCCATCCTTCCCGGTCCCAAGCCACTCGATGCGCCGCTCGAATGGAGACGCTTCGTCGGCATTTACGAGTACAGTAGCTACGGCCGTCCTAAGCAAAAGGTAATCATCCTCGAACGAGACCAGCGGGCGTACATGCACTACACATCGGGGCCAGACGAGGAAATCCGCTTCGACCTAAGCTCACCGTACGATTTTGGACAAGGCTACAGGCGCCTGGGATTTATGTTCGTCCCAGACCCGGCGAAAGGAAGTTGGAGTTATGAGATTGTCGAGCAGCATGGGGCTGCACCCTACTTCACCTATTTGAATGAGTCTTACGTGCGGACGGACTCTGGTGCCGACTCAACTCACTTTTTTCGCATCAAACCGCTCCAACCCATCGACAAGCTACGTGCCCAAGCGCTGCGATCGTCGCCGCCGTCCGAGCCCGGCCCGTTTCGCAAGCCGGACCTTGTCGAGTTGGCTCCGCTTGACCCTGACATTCACCTGGATATTAGATACGCCACGGCGAACGATTTTCTGGGCACGCCCGTTTATTCGCAGGCGCGCGCGTTTCTTCAGCGGCCCGCGGCGGAGGCGCTACTTCGGGTGCAACATAAACTCAAGCCGTTAGGTTACGGGCTATTGATTCACGACGCGTATCGGCGCTGGTACGTGACGAAAATCTTCTGGGACGCCACGCCACCGGAGGGAAAGGTCTTCGTCGCCGATCCGGCGCAAGGCTCGCGTCACAATCGCGGCTGCGCCGTGGATCTGACGCTCTACGACATGGCCACAGGAAAGCCCATTGAGATGCCGGGCACGTATGATGAAATGTCCCCGCGCTCTTACTTGGACTATCCCGGAGGCACTTCGCTCCAGCGCTGGCACCGCGACGTGCTGCGCCGCGCGATGGAATCCGAAGGCTTCACCGTGTATGAGGCCGAGTGGTGGCATTTCGATTACAAAGATTGGAAGGAATATCCAATTCTGAATGTTCCCTTCGAGAAGATCTCTGACACAACTGGGACGCGCTAAAGCGCGCCCCTACAAAGGCTCCCTGAGGAGGAGTTTCTCTTGAACAAGACAACGTGCGGTCTGCGCTGCACTTTCGCCGTGATTCTTCTGTTCCTTCTGGCACTCCAGTCAGGGGCTGCTCGCGCTCAATCGGACAACTCTCTCGCGCAACGCATCCAGAAAGTCATCAGCCGCCCGGAGTTCGCGCACGCCAACTTCGGCATAGAGTTCTATTCCCTGGACACCAGTAAAGTCATTTATTCGCTCAACGGTGACAAGCTGTTCGTGCCTGCTTCCACAACGAAAACGCTCACTGAAGGCACAGTCCTTGCCAAACTTGGTGCGGACTACCGATTTCACACGCGCGTCTACCGCACCGGCTCCGTGGACAAGCACGGTACGCTCAAGGGCGACTTGATTCTTGTCGCCAGCGGCGACCCCAATCTCTCGAATCGCATCCAGCCGGACGGCACGCTTGCATTCGTTGACGAGGATCACTCTTACGGAGGCCCGGCGTTGCCAGGCGATCCTCTAGCGGTTATCAAGCACCTTGCCAGAGACGTCGCCGCAAAGGGCATTCGCAAAATCCAGGGCCGCGTACTGATTGACACGAGTCTATTTCCCGATGGGCCTCGCGAAGGCGGCACGAACGTGGTCATGTCCTCCATCATGGTCAACGACAATGTGATCGATATTCTTGCGACGCCTGGCGCGAAAGAGGGGAATCCCGTTTCACTCACAATATCGCCGGAGACCTCTTACGTCAAAATTATCAATCGTGGGTTCACATCTCCTGCCGGCACCGAGCCTTCCTTCAATTCTCAGGATTTCACAACGAACCCAGATGGCACGGTGACCGTAGCGCTCTCCGGAAGCCTCCCCGTCGGTTCCAAGCCGCGGCCTTCCATCATCGCGGTGCCCTCGCCCACACAGTTTACCGAAACGGTTTTTCGTGAGGCGCTCTCCGCCGCGAGTATTGTAATCAAGTCTCCTTCCGGCCCTGCTCCAGCGGACTTCGCTTCGTTTACGCGCTTCTACACGACAGAAAATCAAGTTGCCGAGCACGTTTCTCCCCCGCTCTCGGAAGAAATCAAAGTCACGTTGAAAGTCAGCCAGAACCTGCACGCGGGAATGGGACCGTATCTTCTCGGTGCGCTGGCGGCGAAGGACACAAGAGATCCGCTCGACGCAGGATTCCGCGTTGAGCATGACTTTTTGCAAGCTGCGAAGCTCGATCTTGCTGGTTCAGGCCAAGGAGACGGCGCGGGCGGGGACTGGGCTGACCTCTTCAGCC
>DATDMO010000315.1:0-11138 GCA_036518755.1 Candidatus Acidiferrales bacterium
AGCATGTCTGATCGCCGCAGGGATACTGATCCTGACCGCTCCGGCGTGGGCTAGTTCCCAGCTCACGAGAACGCTTAAGTTGGACCCGAACGGCCGCTTTGCCCTTGATGCGGACGCGGGGAGCGTGACTGTAATGGGCAGCGATCAGCCCGGCGCGATTGTGGTGGTTACGAGCAATCGCGACGATCTCCGAGACAGGATCGATTTCAACTTCGAGGAAAATCCCGGAATGGTGCGGCTCACGGCACACCGGCGTTCCTGGCATCTCTTCAATTTCTTTTTCGAGCGGCTCAGCTACAAAATCCGAGTTCCCAAGACCACGACGCTCGAAATCAAAACTGGCGGCGGGGGCATCACGATCTATTCGATGTCGCGCGACGCTGACCTAAAGACGTCGGGCGGTTTTATCGAGGTTTCAAATCTACAGGGAACGCTGCATGCACACACGTCTGGCGGACACATCAAGGTTGAGCAGATCCAGGGCGACACCGCCCTTGAAACCTCTGGCGGCGGAATCGAGGCGGACTCGATTGATGGCCGGCTGGTGGCAAACACAAGTGGTGGGCCGATTGACATCGACCAGGTCACGGGCCGTGTGGATGCGCATACGTCGGGAGGATCAATCGGGGCGACCTTCAGGAAAGGGAACGCCCATGGCGGCCTGATCGAAACCTCTGGCGGGGCGATTCACCTAAGGATTGACCCGAGCGTGAACCTAGAGATTGATGCATCCACATCTGGCGGAAGCATCCATTCGAGCATCCCACTGCGCGCAGTTGGCACGGCCTCACGCAGCGCTTTGCACGGGACGCTGGGCTCGGGCGGAGAATTGCTCCGAGTGCACACCAGCGGCGGGTCCGTTCTAATAGAGCCGCTCTGAACAGGACATAGCGCCCCAGGTACCGCTCTACGATCTCGGGAATCTCTGCTTCAGCTCAATCAGACCAAGCCAGATAGCCGGGCACGATCAGGTTCACAATCGGGATGATGAGCAGAATGCCCCACCAGCTCGGCTTGCTGCGCGCCTCCGCGATTCCCATCCAGACGATTATCGTCATGATGAGGTTCACGAGCGGGATGAAAAACAGGATGATCCACCAAATCGGCTTCTTGGCGATTTCCAGCATCAGGATGATGTTGGCGATGGGAATCCATGCCAGCCATCCGTTTGCCGTGTTGGTCTTTTGAGCGATCGTTTGCAGCGCCAGTGAAACGTAAACGTAGCCCACAACAAGGCAGGCCAGAAAGAACATGAAAAACATTCCACCAGCCAATGCCCCCAGGCCTCGGTCGTCCATGCCAGTGCCTCCTCTCGCAGCCGATCAGGATTGGTGAAGCGGGTTCGCTCCCCGTTTTTCGAATCATCACACGTGCAGGTGCCCCTTTTTAGAAATCGCCGTCTTACCGTTCAAATTGGTAAACATCAGGCGGGATGGGGCATTCAGTACCCATTTCCGCGAATTCGATACTTTGCTTCGCCAAGTTTCACCAAGCCGACTTTGGGAGCCATCTCGGCTTGCTTTTTGCCCAAGGCGGCAGGATCAAAGTCGGGGCGCTGCGCGGGTCCATTGATCGGGATCCCAACGCCCAGGAAGAATTCCTCGATTCCCGATGGCGTCCATACGAACAGAAGTCTTCCCGTTGTTGATCCCATATTCGTCCAGCGATGAGGCACATTCCGCGGCCCGAAAAAGAAAGATCCGGGCGTTCCGATAGACGTTTGATTCCCAATGGTAAGTTCGTATCGACCGTCGAGAACGTAAAAGCACTCGTCCTCGCGCAAGTGCTTGTGGAGAACCACACCCTCGCGTGGTTTGTTTTCCGCGAGCATTCCAGTGCACACTTTCCCGGTCTGCGACCCGACAGCTTTCATGGTAAATGCATGGCCGGGAATCCAAAACCATTTGGCAGGATCTCCGGCGTGCTCCTCAATCGGACGAGCGGCGGTCGCTGCGGGGGCGCCCAGCAATAGTGGAACGGAGCTCAAAGCTGCCTGTAAGAGTCTCCTGCGCGAGGTCATCTTTCAGAACTCCTGGGCCGCAACGATATGCGCTGAAATGGAAGGCGTCAAGCAGCGAAGTGCTCGCTTTCTGATTGGCGCTATCGCCTGGTGAAAGCGCCACCCGACATGTAGAGCACCGGTCAGCCGCATGCCGACGCGTTTCAATGGGTCCGGGGCTAATCCGATGCAAGTGGGGCTGGAGGCCGGAGCAGCGATGCCAGCGGCGAGTATCGCGGGGCGAAAAAGTAAATCGAATACGCTGGGAAAAACACGATGACGGGCACTGAGATCAGCGCCGCCACAAAGATCAGAAGTGCGAGCGCAGCACACCCCAGGACCACGGCCAGCGCGATAGTGTAGGGATTCCAGGTCCATCCAGCCGCTTTTCCGCCAAAGAACGCCGCGACACCAATTAAGCCCATAATGACAACCAGCGCGAACATCGCAATGACCGTGACGATCAGGAGAGCAATCGCGGCTCCGATCGCCAGCACGATTTTGATCCCAATGTATCCGGCGTAGCCGCCTTTTTCAGATTTGATCCACTCCCACAGCCTGCGCCAACCTTCCATCACTTCAATGTTTTCCAGGGCCATTTGCGGGACGACAAAATCCTTGGTCATCACATTGATCACGGCAACGAGGATCACAAGGGCAAGGAAGACGAAGAACAAGGCGATTCCGCCGAGCACGAATCCCAGCACATGATCGCTCGCGTGCGTGAACCAGCCAAGAACCCAGACACGCCACAGCGGAATACCAACGACGAGAAACAAGGCCACGAGAGTCGCCAGCATGAACCAGAGCCGCCACACAAAGAGACGGAAGCCGGGCTCCTTGCGGCGGGTCCACCCCGCGCGGATGTGGCATTCCCGCGCCACGATGCTATCGAAAAGAATGAATCGCATCACGCTGCTGATGTACGTAAACAGCACCACCAGCCCAATCCCGATCACAATTAGGGCTGCAATCAGTCCGGCAAATAACGCGGCATGCTCCGCCAATTGCGCGGGCAAATCCCCCGCCAGAAATGCACGCGACGCCGGGTACGGAGTATGCGGGGCATGCGGAGTATTGAAAGGATAATTGAAATTACATCCTCCGGAAGAACCCATCTCACCAGCGAGAAGCCCGACGAACGCCAAGCGCGCCCATTGGCCAAAGCGGAATGGCCGCAGGAGCTGTTCCTTGGCATGGCGAAAAGCGGGCTCTATAACATCCGGGGCAGAGATCGGCAAACGCACACCTCTGTACGACGGATTGCTCGATGGAGAGAAAGTACTGCGAAGATCGCAGGAGATCAACCAACATTATAGAAGCCAGCGTCTACCGGAAACGCGTGAGGACCGTTCTACACGACCACTTTTCGGGCGGTGTGATTCTTGGACGCAACGGAGTTTAGGATCTTCTCGTAGTAGGCCTCGTAGACAGGAATGATGTCGTTCGAGCAATATTGGCGGCGCGCATCGACGCGGGCCATCTTGCCCATTGCGCGGCCGCGGTCGGGAAGCGTAAGAATGCCGAGCGCGTATTTCGCGGCAGTGGCCACATCGCGCGGCTCGAATAAGTAGCCGTCCGCCCCGTGGGTGACAACCTCGGATACTCCGCCGACGTTGGTGGCAAGCACGGGGACCTCGCATGCCATCGCTTCCAGCGCCGCAAGCCCGAAAGATTCTTCGTCGCTCGGCAAGAGGAAAAGGTCGGCGAGGCCAAGTTTTTCGTAAACGTGCTGCTGCTTGCCGAGAAAGAAAACGTCTTTGGCGAGGCGCTTCTTGCGCGTCACGTACTCGGCGGCGCCGCGATCCGGGCCGTCGCCGATCATCACCAGCTTGGCGGGAATCTGCTCGCGAACCAACGCGAAAATTTCGATCACGTCAGTGATCCGCTTCACGGGACGGAAATTCGAAAGGTGCATCAGGATAGGCTCGCCGCCGGGCGCCCATTTCGCGCGGGCACGCGCATCGTCCGACCGTTTGTACAGATCGCAGTTGACGAAATTGGGTATTACCTCGATGGGCCGCTTGATCTCAAATTCCCTCAAGGTGCGGTCCCGCAGATAATGCGAAATCGCGGTGACGCCGTCGCTCTGCTCGATCGAGAAGCGCGTGATGGGGAGATAGCTGCGATCGTTGCCCACCAGCGTGATGTCCGTCCCATGCAAGGTGGTGATGAAGGGGAGGCGCCTCGGCATGACCATCATGCGCGCGAGCAGCGCGCTTACCGAGTGAGGAATCGCGTAGTGGACATGCAGCAAATCGAGCGAAGCTGCCTCCGCCACTTCGGCCATCTTGGTCGCCAGCGCCAGGGCGTACGGAGGATGGTCAAACAGCGGGTATGTGGTTACCTCCACCTCATGAAACGAGATGCGCTCGTTCGATCCGCTGAGGCGGATCGGCATGGCATAGCTGATGAAATGCACGTCATGCCCGCGCGCGGCCAGTTCGATGCCGAGTTCGGTGGCCACCACGCCGGAACCGCCGTACGAAGGATAGCAGGTGATTCCGATTTTCATGTGAGTGGCCGGTGGAGCGATCCGAACCGCCGGGGAGAAGGCACGTTACTGCCCGTTGGTCCCGCCGTTGGCGGCTTCTTCGCCGTCCTTGTACATGTATCGGATGCTGTGCTTGTAGATCATCAGATTCGGGCTGCCGTAGCGGGTGAGTTTGATGCAATCGCGGTCGTACCACTCCACGGTGCCTCGAAGCACTTCACCATCGGTGAGAACCACGGCGACGGGGGTTCGCGATTGCATCTGTTTCACGAAGTAGAAATTCTCGGCAAAGGTTTGTTCCGGCGGTGCAGGTTTTTTCCGGTTAGGCGGTGCCGCTTGCGGCGCGGGCTGCGAGGGACGCGGAACGTATTGCTCCTTCACTTCCGTAAGGACAGGGCGAAACAACTTGCGGTTCACCATGATGGCTCCTGTAATTGTGCTTCGGGCCGTGCAAAACAACTTATGACTGGGTTGCTACCCTTATGACTGCGGCGAAAGGTATTCGGTTGCAAGAAAATCAAAGAAATCTCGAAAAACTGCATTTCTCAAATCGTCAAAGAAGCCAAAAGGGCGTCAAGGCTTAACTGGCGGCCGATATTGCGGCGCAAACGTCCCTCAATCGCGTCCAAGCCACGGGCAGCTCGCACCACCCAGTGCCAATCGATCTTCTTGCCGAGGGCCTCGATTTCCTTTCGGAGGTCGGGGTTGCGAAGAACACTGCTCGCTGGGCTTTGAGAGGATTCCAGCAAGTCCGTAAGGAGACTATAGAACAGCGCAAGGATATTTTCAAACGATTCGCGTTCTCGCTTGGCGAGCTGGGCGGTGGCCGCGAAGATCTCTCCATATCTCTGGCCGGCGACGGCTTGTTCCAACAGGCGCAGGACGCTCCTGCGGAGGCGCGATGATTCCTCGAGATCGATCGAGAGAGCGGCGCCGGGGCTGCCGCCGGAGAGTTGCGCGGCCAGTTTGCGCTCCGTTGGTTTCGCGCGGATGCGTTCGGCCAGAAAATTTTCGATCCGTTCGACGGGCACCGGTGCGAAATGAAACTGCAGGCAACGCGACCGGATCGTGGGCAGCAGCAAATCCGGAGCGGCTGCGAGCAAGATCAGCGTGGCGTATTCGGGAGGCTCCTCGAGGATTTTGAGAAGCAGGTCGGCGTCGTTGCTTCGCATGGTATCCGCGCCGTCCAGGATAAAAAAACGCCGGCGGCTCTGCGGCTTGAAATATGCGGCGCGCTGAATGGCGCGCAACTGGCTCACGCGAATCATCGGGCGAGCAACGGGGGTGCGCAGGCGCACCGGGTCCGGAACGATCAGCCAAACGTCGGGATGCGTTTCGAGGATTAAAGGCATGCGCTCGACCGTCGCCGCGTCGGCGCTTTCACCGCGCTCGGTCAGGCCCGCTTCGATGAGCGGCTGGGGATCCGCCAGCGCGCCGATACGAAGGCAGGTGGGACACTCGCCGCAAAAATCGTCAGTGAGGCGTTCGCAATTCGCGGCCTGCGCAAACATCCGCGCCAGCGTGTGTTTCCCGACCCCGCGAAAACCCGTAAAAAGCAGGGCGCTCGGAGCGCGTTCCTTGCGAAGCATTCCGCGCAACGCGTTCACGATGCGCTCGTTGCCAAGAAATTCGGCGAAGCCCATTCCGTCAGCCCCTCGCTCCCAGCGCGGTGGGAATGCGCGCCTCGATTGCTGCCAGAATTTCCCGGTGGATATTTTTCGGTCCGCGCAGGGAGCCGGACGAAGCTTCAAGGCATTCGATGGTTAGCCAATTCGGCTGCGCGGCAAGATCGTCGTAGACCTGCGCGGCCGCTTCCAAGTGCGCGATGTCCGCTTCCTGTAAATCGCGACGTAATTCGGTGTAGTCGCGTGCGGTCTTTGCGCCGATCAGGCGATGGGCCTGCGCAACGGGCAAGCGCAAATAAATCACGAAATCCTCCGTGGGCAGCGCGTTCACCCGATATTCAAGCGTTTTGAGCCAGGCGATAAATTCGCCGCGTTTCTCCGCTGGAACGCGCGCGCCTTGGTGCGCCAGATTCGAAGCCACGTAGCGGTCGGCCAGCAGCGTTTTGCCGGAAGCGAGCGCCGCCTCGATGGCCGGCTTCGATTCGAGGCGGTCGAAGGCGTAGAGCATAGCCGAAAATCGCGGGTCAACCGAAGCGAGCGGACCAAACTCGCCATTCAAGAATTGCGCGACCATCTTACCCAAAAGGCCGTGATAGTTCGGGAAACTGATTTGCGAAAACGAAATTCCCTGCCCCGTAAATGCACGCGCGAGAGATTCGAGCTGGGTGCGTTTGCCGGAACCGTCGATTCCTTCAAAAACGATGAACTTTCCGCGGGCAGGCATCGAAGTGAATGCCAGTTTAGCATACGAGGAATGGCGGCTGGGCGTACGGCTGGGCCGGAGCTTCCGCTGCTCATTTAAGGCCGGGAACGCTAGAATTGCCACGATGGCCCCCGATGCGAGTTCTTTGCTGAGCGGGAATTTGGAACGCGTGCGCCAGCGAATCGCGCGCGCAGCGGAACGCGCGGGACGGCGCGCGGAAGAAATTACGCTTGTCGCCGTATCGAAAACGTTCTCAGCCGACGCGATTCGAGCCGCGTACGACGCGGGGCTGCGCTCATTCGGCGAGAATCGTGTGCAGGAGTTCGAGGCGAAGCAACCGAAGCTTGCGGACATGACGGATGCGACTTGGCATTTGATTGGTCACCTGCAGAGCAATAAAGTCCGCCGCGCCGTGCATTTATTTCATCAGGTGGATTCGATCGATAGCCTGGCACTCGCACAAAAGCTCGATTCGGCGGCTGCTGCAGAGTCAAAGCGGCTGTCTGTTCTGATCGAAGTGCATCTCGGTGACGAAGAGACCAAGAGCGGTGTGACGGAAGCAGACCTGCCCGCACTCGCGGACGGTATTGAAACGCTGCCGCACTTGGAGTTGCGCGGCCTGATGACGATCCCGCCATATTGCGACGACCCCGAAGCCGCGCGTCGCTATTTTCGAAAACTCCGCGAGTCGCGCGATGGAATCGGCCAGCGGCTCCAACGTACACTGCCCGCACTCTCCATGGGTATGAGCCATGATTTTGAAGTAGCCATCGAAGAAGGCGCGACGGAGATTCGCATCGGCACCGCGCTCTTCGGCCAACGCGATCAGAAGGGCTAGGAGTAGCGCAGCCAGCGGGCCAGTTCGGGGAGCGTCGGGCGCTTGCCGTACATCAGGACGCCGATGCGGTATACCTTGGCCGAAAGATAGATCACGCCGAAGATGGCGAGCACCAACAGGACCACCGAGAGAGCCAACTCCCAAACAGGCGGCGACTGAATCGAGATGCGCATGGGCATCAGCACCGGCGAAAACCACGGTATCTCGGAAAGCACCAGAGACATCTTCGACGACGGATCGCTGAGAACCGTCCAATAGATCATCATGGTGAAGACCAGCGGCCCCATAGCCAGCCACTGCAATTGAGCTGCGTCCTGATCGGTGGAACAAGCCGCTCCAATCGCAGCGAACATCGCTGAATAAAGAAAATATCCGCCGAAGAAAAAGAACGCCGCCCAGACTGCCAGCGAAAACGGAATATGAATTGCCGGGAACGATGAGTCAGGGCTGAACGTCGCGGCCATCACCGCACCGTAGGACAAAAGCAGGCCGAGCGAGGCAATCCAGATCAGGAATTGCGTGAACGCCACTCCCGCAACACCGAGAATTTTTCCGGTGAGAAGCTGAAACGGCTGCACGGACGAAATAAGCACCTCCATTGTGCGCGACGTCTTCTCCTCGAGGACGGAACGCATGGTCATGATGCCGTACATCAGCAAGGACATGTAGAGCAAAAGCACAAGGCCGATAGCGACGCCGATCGTCTGGCCTCTTTCAACCGACTCGCCGTCCGCACTCACCTTGATCACGCGCAACGCTGCGTCCCGGGTTACGTCGTTCAAATCTTTCACGTGAATGCCACGAGCACTCAGGCGAGCCTCGATCAGCGCTTCATTCACCGCGGCTGTGATTGGCGCAATCACCCCGAAATTGCCCGCATTTCGGGTGTGAAGCTCCACGGGCTCGCTGAGGCTCGCCGGAATTACGAGATAGGCATCCAGCGCGCGGGAATTCACCTGCGTGCGCAGATCCTGCTCGACGGCATCACCTGAAGCGGGCTGCTCGATGGATTGGGTGACGGTGAACTCCGGTTTGCCAGTCGAGGCCGTGCTCTCCAGATTCTGCGCGATCGATTCCGCCAGCCCGCCAACATTATCGACAATCGCGATGCGGAGCTTCGTCTTCGAGCCATGGTTGGCAAGGAAAGCAACCAGCACAATCGAAACGATGCCGAGGCCCGGTATCAACAGCGTTCCGATGACGAAGCCCTTGGTTTTCACGCGCGTCAAATACTCGCGCTTGAAGATGAGCCAGATCTTACGCACGTGTGGTCTTCTCGATGAAGATGTCGTTGAGCGAGGGCTCGAGCAATTCGAAGCGCGTGATTTGCGCGCCCGAATTCACGGCCATCTTCAACACCTGCTGAGGGTCCGCGCCTGGATGAAGCTTGGCCTCCACTCCAGAGCCAAACCGGTTGATCGTGGCGATCGAAGGATGATCCAGAAAACCATCCGGCCCGCTGAACTCGAAGTGTACCGTATTCTTGCCGTATGACTGCTTGATCGCTCGAAGTTCGCCATCGAGGACGTTGTGCCCGTGATCGATCAGGCAAATCGAATCGCAGAGCTTTTCAACCTGCTCCATACGATGAGTGGAGAGAACAATAGTCGAGCCGCGATCGCGCATTTCGAGCATGATGTCTTTCACCGCGGCGGCATTCACCGGATCGAGGCCCGAAAACGGCTCGTCCAGAATAATCAGTGGCGGCTGGTGGATTACAGCGTTGATGAATTGCACCTTCTGCTGCATGCCCTTCGAGAGATCGGCCACCTTTTTTTTGGACCAGCCGCCGAGCGCGAAACGGTCGAGCCATTCGTCGGCGCGCCGCCCGGCTTCGGCCTCGGAAAGCCCGCGCAAAGCCCCCAGGAACACGATCAAATCCCGCACCTGCATGCGCTGATAGAGCCCCCGCTCTTCCGGCAGGTAACCAATGGACTCTCGCGTTTTATCGGTTACAGGCCGGCCCAGAACCCGAATCGAGCCTTCGTCAGGCACCAGGATGTTCAGAACCATGCGGATGGTGGTGGTCTTGCCGGCCCCGTTGGGGCCGAGCAGGCCCAAAACGGCTCCCTCGCGTACCCGCAAGTTCACGCCGCTAACAGCGATGACGGAGTCGTATGATTTGGTGACGTTTTCGAGACAGATGGCGTCCACTGTTCGGCCTTCGTTTCCCTGATATGAACTTTAACTGAATGCCATGTAGCACGCGAAGATAATGTTACTGGCCGGTGCTATGAAGCCGCGGAAACGAGAGCCAAACCTAGTCGGGGAGGGGCTGACCCGTGGTCTCAAAGCCGAATGGAACTAGGAACAGGCCAAGGATAAAGGGAATCGCGGTGAGTGCCACCGGGATGCCAATCGTGTGGAAGTGCGATACCCCTGCCCCGACCAAAAATGTAAAGCCCGCGCCGATGAAGCGGCCGACCGAAGTGGCGAATGCAAAAGCGCTGCCGCGGCATTCCGTCGGGTACTGTTCAGGCAGCCAGAGCGTATACACAGCGAAATTCGCGCCTCCGATGCCCAGAAAGAACAGTCCGAAAAAGAACCAGTTCATTGCGTTCTGCGGCAGATAGAAGGCGAAGCCAAAGCTGCCTCCGACGGATACCGCCATCAGCGCAAAATACGCGGCGAGAGTGGCGCGGCGCCCGATTCGTTCCGCGATCCAAGGCAATGGAAGGCACCCAAGAATTGTGCCGAGGGATAGGACCATTGTCGCGTAAGTGGCTAGATGGGCGGCGAGAACGCCTGACATATGCTGGCGTGCGGCAATTTCTGTCACCGCCGCCGGAACGTACACCGTGCCGGCCCAAAGACCGATGATCGAAATCAGCACGTACGCGGAATTCAACAGCGTGCGACGCCGAAATTCAGGCTTGAACAACTCCGCGAACGGCCTTGACACGCGGCGCGCGTGCGATTTCCAGCGGTCCGATTCATTCACTCCGTAAAGGATGAAACCGACGAGCAGCGCGGGAGCTCCTCCGAGGGCGAACATCGGACGCCAGCCATGGGTTTCGCCAATGAAGTGATTCGCAATCGCGGCAAGAAAAAAACCGAAGTAGTAGCCCGTGTGCATCAGGGCCGCGCCCATCTTGCGGCGTGATTCCGGCCATTCCTCCGCCACGAACGTCCCGCCCATCGCCCACTCTCCTCCGATGCCGACGCCGGCCAGCAGGCGGCAAACCGCAACCTGCCAGACGTTTTGGCCGAAGGCGGCGAGAAAAGTAAAAAGCGAATAGCAGAGAATCGTGAGCATCAGGGTGCGGACGCGGCCGAATTTATCGGCGACAGGTCCCCAAAGCAGCGCCATTCCCCAGCCGACGAGGAACAGCGCGAAAAGAAGCCCACCATAGAAGCCGACGTTGCCTGCAGTGGCGGGAATTCCGGATTTAGGAAGAAGTTCGCGAAGCGCAGGCACGAGGACGAGGGCGTAGATGAACGAGTCCATGCCGTCCAGTGCCCAGCCTCCCCAGGAAGCC
>DATDMO010000316.1:0-5259 GCA_036518755.1 Candidatus Acidiferrales bacterium
GAGCGTCCCGTACCGCAAACCACCGTCCCCGGTGACGCCACTTCTCCGACTCAGCCGATCCCGCTGAAGCCGCCGCCACTCGCCCCCACCGCCATTTCCCGAGCCGATATCTACGATCTCACGCCCGAACACGCCGCCTTCTGCCGGAATCTATGGGACGAAAATCACATGTACAACAACGGTCCGTTCACCGTTTACGGCACCGATCCCGATAAAATGGCGGTGATTTTCCCCGGCCGCGAGGGTGCGGGCAATTGGAGCGGTGTCGCATTTGATCCCAAACTCGATTACATCTTCGGCACCACGACGTTCAACGCCGGTCAAATCGGCCGCCTCGTGAAACTCGATAGGCCGGCTCCGGGCCCGTTCGGCGGCCCTTACGACAAAGTCTTTCCCAATGGCCCTTCGCGCTACCAGAGCCGCTTCTGGGAACCGGCGAATGGCTGGCCATGCATCAAGCCACCCTGGGCGGAAGTTTTTGCCGTCAACGCGAAAACCGGTGACATCGTCTGGCGCGCTCCCTTTGGCACGGTTGATGCGCTCGCAGCGAAGGGTTTCTCACATACAGGTGCGCCCAATACGGGTCCGATGATTGTCACCGCCGGCGGCCTGATTTTCATAGGCGCCACCAATGACGGCCGCTTCCGCGCCTTCGACGCCCGCACCGGCAAGGAATTGTGGACTGATAAAATTGACGCCAGCGCCCACACCGCCCCCATCACCTACAAAGGCCGCGATGGAAAGCAATATGTAGTGGTGGAAGCCTTCGGCGGACCCGGCATCGTCGCATTGAACGGTTACTTCAACGATACTCCCGGCGACAGCGTGATCGCCTTCTCGCTCCCATAACGTAAGATTATTTCAGTCTTATTGCCGGCCGCCTTCACGCGGGCCATCTATCTGTCCCCATGCGACATCAGATTATTGATACGGGAACGCGGTGGGCTGAACGCAGGATCAGGCGGGCAGAAGTCGTGAACTCGATGCAAAGAAATCTACGCAGAAGATTCAACGTCCAAAACACTCGGCTTTCGGTCAGTGGCCTGCGGCGTTTGTTCTGGCTAAGCCTGGGTCTTCTATTTCTTGCCATGCCATCTGCGGCCTTCGCACAATCTACACAGACCCCGAGCGCGATCACAGCCCAACGCAGCCAACCCACCGTACCGGCAACAGACTCACCGACCGCCCAGCAACCCAATCAGCAATCGTCCGCAACCCTTAGCGGCACAGTTGTCGATCAAACGGGAGCAGCGGTGGCCGGAGCTCAAGTAACCCTCACACGGGAAGACCAATCCCCAAAACAAGAAGTGACGTCAGGCGACGACGGGCAATTCTCATTTGATAACCTCGTCTCTGGACCTTTCCATCTCACAATTTCAGCGCCTGGCTTCGCGACGCAAACATCTTCCGGCGTCCTGCAGCCCGGCGAAGCCAGCATTGTCCCGCCGATTAGCTTGATCCTTGCTGCCGCCACCACGCAAGTGCGCGTCGGACTCACTCTGACCGAAATCGCGGAAGTGCAGATCCAAACCGAAGAGGCGCAGCGTGTCCTGGGCTTTATCCCCAATTTCTACGTGAGTTACGTCTCCGATGCTGTCCCTCTCTCCTCGAAACAAAAGTTTCAGCTTGCCGGGAGGTCCTTATTCGATCCCGTCACCTTCGGAGTGACCGCCGCCGTCGCAGGACTTGAGCAACAGGCAAATGTTTTCAGTGGATACGGGAACGGCCCGGAGGGCTATGCGAAACGCTTCGGCGCCGCCTATACCGATCGCGCCACCAGCACGCTCATCGGGAGTGCCGTACTGCCCTCCCTCCTCAAGCAGGATCCACGATATTTCTACAAGGGAACCGGCAGCACGCGATCGCGGCTTCTTTATGCGATCAAGAGTACTTTCATCTGCAAAGGCGATAATGGACGCTGGCAGCCAAATTACTCGTACATCCTGGGGGACTTTGCTTCGAGCAGTCTCTCGAATCTTTATTACCCAGCGCAGTATCGCGGAGCGGGCTTAACTTTTGCAAACGCTTTCATCGGAATTGGTGGCACTGCCGCTGCAAACATTCTTCAGGAATTTGTCATCCGCAAGTTGACACCGCATTCCTAAGGACTCCACAAACCAAGCACGGGGCGGCCGTTTGAAAGTCAACGCCCCTACGGCAAGACTCCAAACGGTTTGTTCCAAAAATGACGCGTCGGCTGGAATTACGTTTCGGGGAATCGTCGAGGGTGATTTTTCCAGCCGTGCGGTGCCCGGAAGGCGCCGCACGGCCGGAATCGTGCAAGGGGAGGTCTACTGGTTCACAACTTGCAGAACCATTTGCGTTCCGCTGTCCAGATGAACGTTACGGCTCGTGGAGTTCACTACCGAAGCCGTCGTTCCATTGCTGGCTGCGGAGGTCAAATTGAGTCCCTGCAGGTTGAACACGCCGCTGCTGCCCGAGGTGATCTGGCCTGCCGCGTTTAGCCCTCCAACGCTGCCTGCGGACCGCGTAGTAGCGTTGAGCGTTCCACCGGCTGTCTGTCCAACATTGCCCGCGGCGCCGCCCACCGTACTCACGGAACTCGTCGCACCGCCCGCCACATTGCTCACGCCGCCAACCGTCCCGCCGACGCCACCGGCTGCACCGCCCGCACCGCGAACGAGTCCACCGGCGCCAGGCGCGGAGCCCGCCCCCGCGAATCCTCCGCCTGCTTGGGATACAGAATCGATCCCGCCCTGGTCATTGGCGAGAGCGGCCGATGTCTCATTCTCCGCTGCGGCCAGCGCCTGAATCGAGAGATTCATCGGCACTCTTTGCCCGTTCTTCATCACGGCGCTGTCGAAAACCATTCCAACCGCCGACTCCGAGTTTCCCTTTGAACGCGCTTGCGCCTGTGTTACGTGCCCGTTCAGGCGTGAACCCTTCTTTAGCACGGTCTGGCCGTGCTGCTTCACATCCTGAGTCGTCTTCGCTACCACGCGGTCGCCCGGCTTGCTGTGCTTCGCATCCACCGGCGTCACCAGAGTGGCCTCAATCGGCGTCCCCGATGCAATGTTCAAAGAACTCCCGTTTGCATTGGCCGACGCCGAACTCGAGGTATTGCCCGAGGCTGACGCCGACCTCGTACGGGACGCTTTCGAGTCTTGCTTGTTCGTTGAACTCCCCTGATCGCCCGCCTTCGAAGCGTTTGCCGAAGCAGTTGCCGACGCGTTCGTCTGGGCCTGTGCCGACGCGTTGACCTGATTGCCCCGCGAACTCTGAGCATTCGTCGACATTCCAAGCGCCAGCACCACCACCGCTAGAATCCCGTAACGTGTCATCTCCACTCCTCCCAATGTCTTCTGAGTCATGGTTACTCGTCACTTCCCCGAAGACTCGTCAAATTTTGCTCGTATGTCTTCCAAACCCTCAGATGGACCTAGAAAATGCAATCCGAACGCCAAGCCGCAAGAGCCTTCTTTTTAATTACTTGAAACACCTCCGGTCCGAATGCGCCGCACTCTCTACAGTCAAAAAGGTGCTGCACCCTGTAGAAGTTTCCCGAGGCACATGCGGTGCCGAAGTGGCAAAAAACGACAGCAAGTGCACGCGTAGGTGGCCCATGGCTTTCGGCGAACTCCTCCCTAACCTACTGGCTGTTTCGGGCTTCCTTCACGTCCTGCCGCGGTTGAATCGATACGACAATGTACTCGCGCTCTTTCTTGTCGCCTTCAGGGTCACGAAGCAACAACATATCCTTGTGAATTCTGAAATCGACAGGTTCACCAACCGGCAATAGCACTGGATGCTTCGAATCCTTCGGGCGCACGCGATAGATCATGCGATCGGATTGCAACAGATACTCCTGGCAGAGAACCTCCTGCGTATTCTTGTGTGCCGCGTCGGTTCCCAGGATTTCTCCTGTGATTGTTTTTCCGTCCTTCTCGGCGTATCCGCAGGACGTCGAGTCCATCGATAGCAGTGTGCCCTTGTCGTAGCTGGGCGGATCTTTTGCCAGCAGAGTCGGAGCCACAAGAATGATCAAGCCAGCGCAAACAGTCCCCATACGCGACACTTTCATTGTGTTCATCTCCCTCGGTGGCGACTCAGCAACCGTGCTGGAGGTCGGCTGCGGTCGCGCATTTTTCAAGATTCGTCTCGTTGGGGTTGAGGCAATTCCGATTCCAGCGGCTAACGTCTTCGCCCTCATATCGTTATGACAACGCTGGACACCCTTCCCTCAAGCCTTGGGGTAGAAGCGTAACAATTCGTGTACCGGCGAACTACTGCTGCCGAAGCAGCCCGACTTGCCGTTCACGCGGCGGAGAGGTAGGCTCAAATAAGACACTTCGACACGGAAGTTTCGTATGAAAACCACGCTGCTTGGAAATCAACCTCACGCGGACTCTGCCGCCGAGCTGAGGCGGCATCTCTTCTACGAAACCTCCCATTCGCCCGCCATTGCCGACTTGGTCGGCTATGAGAAGGCCAAGCACATCGTCGATTTCTGTTTCATTGCCAACCCGTATTACCCCACGCGCGAGATGCTCGATGACTTGCAGCGCAACTTGCCGAATCTGATCAAGTCCTATCCCTCGAGCAATCCCTTGATGAGTCAGAAAAATCTCGCGGATGTCCTCCACGTCGATCCCGAGCACCTCATCATCGGCAATGGTGCCACCGAACTCATCGCACTGATCGACATGACCTTGATCGACCGCATGGCCGTGCCCATCCCCACCTTCGGCGAATACATCGAGAAAATGAAGGATCAGCGGGATGCCGAGCTCTATCCGCTTGATCCCGAAAGCGGATACATTCTTCGTCTCGAAGACTATTTGGCCTGGGTGCACCAACGAAAACTCGAATCCCTGCTAATCATTAATCCCGGCAATCCCACTGGCCAGTTCATCCCGCTCGAAGAGATGGTGGAATTTTTGCACCGGGCGCGGGATTTGGAACTGGTTATCGTCGATGAGTCGTTCATCGATTTCTCCGGTGATCCCATTCCCAGCCTTCTTCCTCTTGCCGACCAGTTTACAAATCTCCTGATCGTTCGCAGCATGAGCAAGCACTGCGGCGTGCCGGGCCTCCGTCTGGGATATTGCTACAGCGCCAATCTTTTTGTCCTCAACCGTCTGCGACGTTTCGTTCCGACCTGGAATTTGAACACGCTGGCGCAATATTTCCTTTCTCTTCTGCCGCCCACCGACGCCGCCTATCACGAGGGCCGCAAGCGATTGATCGCCGACGTTCGCTCCCTCTACGGCGCCCTGCGGTCCATCCCCCGCCTGGAGG
>DATDMO010000317.1:0-3941 GCA_036518755.1 Candidatus Acidiferrales bacterium
GGGTATTATCATGTTGCAAATTCACTCTATGATCGCAACCGGAGGTCCCCGCCAAGTATTTAATCGCTCTCGTCTTCTGCAAGCCGGGCAGGACCGGGAGGATTGTCGCCGGCCCCCACCCTCTTAGCGGGGCCCAGTTCCCGCCAAAGCTCTATTCAGCTCCATCAGAAGTGTGCCGCGCCACGTGACTTGGCATGTCTTCGTGACTATCAAATTCGTGCGTTTCTGCGGTGCATAACAAACATCACGTAGGAAAACATCGGCGTGGGAAAAAGGCTAACACCGCGCTGCCGCAGCACTCATAACAGGACAGCACCTGGAAAGAAGCCGTGCTGGAAAATGGTGTCCAGATCTTGGTTCCGCTCTTTGTCGCACCCGGGGAGTTGGGTGCGGATAGATACCCGAACCGAGAAGTACCTCGAACGGGTGCGGCTGGAAAGAAAGAAGGGCGCCTAAATCAACGCCTTTCGCAAGGCGCTTCTCCGCGAAGGAATTGAAAGTTTTTCTCTCTGGCGATCTGTTCGAAATCGTCGTATTCCTGCAACAGCACGAACGGGTTCGCTTCAAAGTCCGGTCCAGTTCGGCGGTCGCCTAGCAAAGCATTCGAAAGGCTCCGCTCTTGGGCTGAGGTTAGTTGCGCCCGGAGAGAATCACGCTGGTTCGGCGGGTGTTCTCCAAGAAAATAAAATCGCTTGACGTGTACGGTATAACCGTACATACTGGAAGCATGGAAAGGACGACATGCAACTTGTTCGCTTTCGCTACAAAGGGCTAAGGCAGCTCTACGAGGACGGGAACGCAAGAGAGGTGCCGTCCGCGATGGCCGACAAGCTGCGCAAGCTTCTGCTCGCCCTCGAAACCGCCGAAACGCTGCAGGAGCTCAGCCGGTTTCCCGGCTGGAAGCTGCATCCGCTTAAAGGCGACCTGAAAGGATCATGGAGCCTGACTGTCACCGGAAATTGGCGATTGATTTTCCGCTACGACGAACAGACGAATTCCGCCAGCGATATTGATCTGATCGACTATCACTAAGGAGGCCGAAATGCCCATGAAGAGACCGCCCCATCCGGGCGACCTGATTAGAACCGAAGTCATCGAAGCCCTCGGCCTCAACGTGTCGAAGGCGGCGGAGATCTTGAAAGTGCGCCGCGCGACGCTCTCCGACCTTTTGCACGGCAAGGCCGCGTTGACGCCGGAAATGGCCCTGCGTATCGAAAAGGCGTTCGGCCCGGACATGAACCACCTTCTCCGGATGCAGCTCGCCTACGACGTGGCGAAAACCCGGGAGCACGCTCGCGACATCTCGGTCAAGCGGTACGTCCCGGCATGAAGGCGAGGCAGGGAAGTCCGAGCCGTTTTCAGCCGGAGCACTGGAGACCGCGCCCGGATCAGACCTTGGGCACACCAATCGGGAACGGCAAAAACCTGTGCCGCCACCTCCATCAAACCGGTACTTTATACGCCCCATCGGAGACCTTGCCAACCGGAGTGGGGCCCTGCCGTGCCATTCAGTTCTTGCCAGACCGATTGTTCTCCAGCACGCACACGCCGCCCCAGGGTTTATCAGGCTTCCGACCAGCTGGATCAGGCAGCAGCGAGAGCAGCCGCATCCCAAACGAAAGGCGCTTCAACTTGGCGGCTGTATGTAACAGAGAGCGCGTCTCGACCGGCTTCCAGCCGTAAGGCACGAAGAATTCCGGGCCTTCCCACGGCGCGAATTTTAACGGTGAACCCACTTGTCCGAGCGGGCCGCCGATCTTCTTCTGCAGCATATTCAGCAACGCGGGCGAGGCCAAATCTAGTATCCAAGTTTGAAAACTACTCGGTGCTGCGAGATCGCGAGCCAACTCGGCAACCTCTACCGCGTTGAAGTAGATGATGAGACCTTCCGCGACCACAACAACGCGCTTGGCCTCGCGCCCGAGCTGGTTGAACAACTCCCGCCGCGCTGCTACGTTGGTCAAATCTAACGCGACACGTTCCAGCGCGCATCGCGGGCTCTCAGCCGCAAGGACGCGTTTCTTGTAAGTCAACAAATCCGGCAGGTCGACCTCGATCCACTTCAACGATGATGGCAAGCTCATGCGGTAGGGCCGGGAGTCGAGACCGGCGGCGAGGTTCACCACCATGTCAGCACCCTGGAGCACCTGGCGTTCAATGGCCAGATCTACGAGCCATGTACGGGCGATATATGACCAGGCATGGCGTTCAGCAAAAGGCATAGCCGCAGCGATTTCTTCGCCATGCTCACCCGCCAGCTTGCGTGCGAATGGGTCCCGAAAGACGGCATCAGAGCGTTCACTCTCTCGCGCGCGATATACGGCTACCCAGAGCGCGGTATCGGAGATGTGTCGGATTGGAGTTGGCGCGTCCACTGGTTACCGATTTGCAGACCGCTTGGAGCCGGGTGCCGATAGTGGTAAAACGATACCACTATGCCTCCGCCTGGTGTCGGATCAAACGCCGACTCGCACGAACCAGGTCCTTGTCTGGGTAGGGAACCAGCTCGGGGTTGGTCAGTTCATTAGGCGGCGGTAATCCTCGATCAACTGATCGGCATCAAGCGACGGCAGGCGCTCTGCGTGAAGCAGCAGGTTTTCCTCCACTTCATCACGGATCAGGTGGGCTGCTCACTTCCCGCGATGGCTGCGGCCGCGGCGCCGCGAGGCCGGCGGGACCTCGAACTGGAATATCGAGCAGGCGCTGGGGGCCGCCGCCCGGAGTACGACTTTCGAAAACGACGGCGGCTTTGGCTCGACCCTGAGCCGGCGTCTTGCATACCCGATATTTCCATCACACGGAGATGAAGGCAGAGAGGGCTCGGAAGAACTCTGCCGGCGTTGCGATGCGCAGCAGGAGGTGGGATTGCATTCTACCAAATACCATGGCATAATGTCATTATGCGTACCAAGGTAACAATCGATAAAGCTGGTCGCCTCGTTCTCCCCAAGCCATTACGCGACGAGCTCAGACTGGCGCCGGGCGACATACTTGACCTCATGAGAGATGGGGACAAGATCATTATTAGTCCCGCCCGCCCTCAGTCAACACTGCAAAAGGAGCATGGGGTTTGGGTGTATCGCTCCGGCCAGCCCACAGAAGCGTCCCTACCCGAGATCATCAACCAAGACCGTGAGGATCGAATTCGAGAGCTGCTCGGGTGAGGGAATTCTTCGATACTTCTGCGCTGGTTTCGGCGTTCTGGGGCGACCATCCCTACCATGAAGCCAGTCTGCGGCGGTTCGCCCAAGCGGCGCGGGGAAGCTCCGCCTGTGGGGCGCATTCGGTCGCCGAGGTCTACTCTGTTCTGACGCGTTTGCCGGTGCGGCCGACAATTCCGCCCGAGCAGGCGTGGTTACTTGTCGAGCAAATCGAACATCGGCTAACGATGGTCACGCTGAGCGTGGCCGAATACATCGACACGGTCCGGCAGGCTGCCGGCCAGGGTCTGGCAGGCGGGCGTATCTACGACGCGCTGCTTCTTCGTTGCGCGCGCAAGGTTCAGCCCGAGACGATCTATACGTGGAATCTCGCCGATTTCCAGCGGATTGCGCCGGACCTGTCGGAGCGCCTGCGCACGCCGTAGCCGGGATGTAGACCGGCACAAAACCCCACCACTCCTAATCTCCCGTAGCACGCGGACAACTCACTGACTCGAACACGTTGGTCCCAGAAACCCAGATGTCGCCACGGCGCTGCGGATTACGATAGCCAAGACTTTGCGGTTTGCATTGGAATAACTGCAGAACTTTGCACTTGCGCAAGTGATGCAGCAGTTGCGCCAGCGCTAAATGAGAGTCCTGTGGGCAGTTATCAGCAACCCTACCCGCGCAAGAACGGAACTAAACGTGCACGCTCCGGGTTGGGCTTTTCAATTCGGGGGTGCTACGAATTATAATCCGCGAGTTTGACGCCGGCGATCTCGCACCGTTTCTTTAGCT
>DATDMO010000318.1:0-3501 GCA_036518755.1 Candidatus Acidiferrales bacterium
TGGGGTCATCCATCCTAGCTTCCCTCTCAGAGGCAGGTGGGAACGATCCGTTCCACCAGTAAATGGGCCCCTTCCTCCCCATTCCCCAGTGGCGCAGACCGCGTAGGAACGCGACCACGCTCTCCTCATTGCAAACGACATGCCCGAGCGAAACTTATAATCTGCCCCTGCTCTCGTTCAATATTCAGCACTTAGCGACCCAGCGCAAAAGTGTTTTCTAATCTGGCGTTTCAATTCGGGAATGTCCGTCCCGTAGAGGACCCAAGCACCATCGCCAACTCCAAACGATTGTGCGAATCAGCGCTCTGCCGCATAATACCAATAGGACTCGCATGAAACGAGCCTCCACAATTCTCTTAGCGCTGGGCGCCGCCGCCCTTCTGTTAATCGGCATCGTAACCTTCGTCTACGCGCGCCGCATCCTGGCTGCAAATCACGCAGTTTCTCCGCACTCATTGGCTGCTCGTGCCAAAAGCGCGCAGGATAGCGGCGACGACGCCGATGATTCGGGTGTGCCCTCGGTGATTCGCTTCGCGCGAAATCCCGAACGCATGCCGCCATTTCTCGTAAATGACCTGGGGGGCGGTATCATCTCCACAGCTGGCCTGCACGGCAAAGTGGTTCTCGTGAATTTTTGGGCCACATGGTGTCCTCCCTGCCGCGAAGAGATTCCAGAGCTGATCGAACTTTCCCAACGCTACAAGGACAAGCTCCAGATCATCGGCATTTCAATGGACGACGCGCCCGCCAGTGAAGTTCGTCAATTCGCCGAGCAGATTGGCATCACCTACCCGGTCGTGATGGGTAGCGGCGCCATCGAGGCCGAATACGGCGGCGTCCCGGCGCTCCCCACTTCGTTCGTTATCTCGCCCGATGGACGCGTTGTCCAAAAGCACGCCGGCCTCTACCCAATCGGCGTGTACGACACTGAAATCCGATCCCTGCTTGGCATGCCCGTGAAAGCTAAAGTCGAAACCTTCCAGGATGTCGGCCAGATTTTCATGAAGAACGCTGCGAACGCCACTGAACTTCCCGGCGTGGATTTCAAGGGGCTGACCCCAGCGCAAAAGCGCGAGGCCCTGAAGCGCATGAACACCGATCTTTGCACCTGCGGCTGCAAGTTCACCATCGCGCAGTGCCGAATCAATGATTCAGCCTGCGCAACAAGCAAAGCCCTGGCCGCCAAAATCGTCCACGAAATCCTCTCTGCTCGTCCCGCCGCCACCGCCGTTGTCGCTAACTAGTCCTGCGGCGATGGCTACGTGAGTCCCACCTGGCAATCCTCGGACCCCGGAACTTACTTGAGATCGTTGCCGCATTTGCAGCAAGTTTCAGTTCCGTGTCAACGGGCTTTTCGCCGTGCGCGATGACGTTCCAGGAGACGTTGCTCCAGAGTGTCAGCGATGAAGAATCCGCTCGCCTTGAGTTCTTGCAGAACTCGGGGGAAATCGCGGACGAATCCGATACTGTCTGCACGTTCCAGAACACCGAGCGTTCCCGAGATCGGTAAGTTTCGGCTCATGGCAATCGTTCGTCCGACCTGTTCGTCAATTAGAAGCACATCGGCCGGTAATGTCTCTGCCAGCACAATTGCTTCTCGTTCGCCACGATGCAGCGTGACCGGAAAACGTTATGGTCTCGATTTCTTCCACGGCCCGAACCTCAAACCAGGCTGGTGGTGACATTACGCGGCGCCGCACGAAATCCGGGGTTTTCGTATCTGTCAATTCCTCATGCACGCCTTTGGGAACAAAAACCTTTTCAAACAAATGTCCGAGCAGATGTTCTCGTTCGATCGCGATCAAATACCGAAGTGGAGTGGTGTTGGAAACCGCTTTCATCCCGCGAATATGTTAACGCGGGTTGCGGCGCGACGCCGCTTCGAAGACCGCAGCTTCACGGTTGAGATCGGCTTCGTCAATCACAGCTAGCGGAACCTTGTGCCGGCCCAGAAAATCCTCGGTCTCTACGCGGGAAAGTCCAAGCAGCTCCGAAACTTGGTACAGCGTCAGAACTTGCTCGCGGTAGCCCTCCAGAGCCACTGCCTCCAACGCGCGACGGGATATGCCCTCACCCGTGGTAGAAAGGCGCTTAGCGATATCGTCCGGGATGCGCAGCGTAACTTCCATTAATCGTAAGTTTACCACGGCAACACGAACAGGCAACGAGGGACCTTGCTCACAGCTTTTCCGCCGCAGTCAAGCTCAAGCCAGTGCTCGGCTCTTTGGGCGTTCGTAGCCCTGCGTTTGGCTACCTGAGCCCTGCTTCCGCGAGCATTCCAAGGAACTGCTTCCGGGTCCGCATGTCGATGGACTCCGCGACCAGCTTGCCGTCGCGATCGTAGACGAAACTCTTAGGGATCCCCTGAATCTGAAATACATCGTTCACCTTGCGCCCCGGATCGAGCAGGATCGGATACGTCACTTGGCGTCCGCCGATGAACGGCCGCACCTTGGCGGCATCTTCGTCCGAAATGGCAAGCACCACGAGTCCTTCGCCCTTAAACCGACTGTAGAGCGCCTCGAGGTCGGGCATTTCCTTGCGGCACGGCGGGCACCACGTGGCCCAGAAATTCACCAGCACAACCTTCCCGCGAAGTTCGCTAAGCGTCCAACTCTTGCCCTGCAGGTCTGTAAGCGTGAAGTTTGCATGCTGGCGGTTTTGATCGTCCGCTTCAAGTTTGGCCATTGCTGCGGAAAATTCCGGTGAATCCGAAGCCGCCTGCATGTGCTCGTAACGGACCAGTTGGGCAAGCTCCATATAAGGCGCGGCAGGTTGACCCTTTTCCCCAGGTACCGGGTATTCGCGAAGCGCGTCGGCCAGAGTCGTCGTCACTTCCTGCAGCGTGTCGCGGCCGAAATCGCCCTCCGTCGAGAGATTAGCAAGAGAGTTCGCCAGCGTCAGTTTGTTCGCGCCCGCAGGCAGCTCGCGAATCTCAAGCGCAAGCTGCTTGGTCGTGTGTGAGCGAACGTCATCCGGCAGTGATCGCAGCGTGCCAATCTTCTGCGCTATCGGCTTTTCCTGATCGTTCCAAACGATCTTGCTCTGCCGAGCGTCCGAAATCTTGGGTACGGACAAGCAGAGCGCTACGAGAACAGCGCGAAGAACGAAACCGCGATTTTTCATGTCAGCGAACTCCTCACGGCAGCCTAATATCTTACTTGAACCCTTTTCATTCCAGTCGTTTCATCCTTTCAACCTGCCGATACGCCCATCGCCAAACACCATCAGAATCTTCGTAAAGCCGGTCGTCATGCGCAGTTGCGAATAGATGTGGCGATATGCCTCTAAGCAGGAAATCCCTCCTGCGCTTATCACAACCAACCATTGATCACCCGCCCGCCTCGGAGCCAAACCTCCAGCCTCGGCGCTGATCAATTCAAGCAATCCACGTGTCATGTTCAAAAGTAAAAGCGGGTCTGAATCGGAATTGTGCACGAACCCGATCATTTTTGGCGCTCGCCGGGACTTACCTCTCAAAAGTCGCATCCGGATGCGATT
>DATDMO010000319.1:0-4188 GCA_036518755.1 Candidatus Acidiferrales bacterium
AATAATATTGAGTCGGTCGCGCAAGCTGCGAAGGGAACCGCCGAGGGCGCGCAGGAGACGCTGAGTGCGGCGGGCGAACTTGCGAAAATGGCCGCCGAACTTCAAAAAATGGTCGCTCAGTTCAAGTATCACTCCCAGAACGGAGGAGCGAATTGGGACGCATCCGAGATTCAGGAAACATTTCGCTCGCCTTGGACCCAACCCTCTCGCACCGGCCAAAGGGCTGCAATCGTTCACGCCGCGGACATCCCAGTCATGCGAAGGCGGTCATAGCCAGCATGAGCGTAACGATTCGGCAAGCGGCGGCGAAAGGAGGTCCAGTGAATGCCCTCGTGATAGACGACTCGAGCACAATGCGACTGATCCTGACACGCTTCCTCGTCAAGATGGGGTTTCAGGTGGTGGAGGCCACGAACGGCCGCGAGGCATTGCAGCGGCTCCGGGAAATGGGACGGCCCGATCTCGTGCTCGTTGATTGGAATATGCCGGAAATGAACGGGATGGACTTTGTACGGTCGGTCCGCGCCGATCGCCGTTTCGATGATCTTCCGCTGGTGATGGTCACCACCAACACAGAGTTGGAGCATGTGGCCGAAGCCCTCGAAGCCGGCGCAAACGAATACGTGATGAAACCCTTCACGATGGATGTGATTCGCGAAAAACTGGGCCTTCTGGGATTTCTGGAAGCCTGATTCATGCGCAAAATGCGTGTTCTCGTGGTCGATGATTCTGTGGTGGCGCGCCGCGTCCTCGCGAACGTACTCTCAAGCGACCCCGCAATCGATGTCGTCGGCACGGCCCCCAATGGACGAATTGCGCTGGCCAAAATCGCCCAGGCGGCTCCAGACCTGGTAACCCTCGACGTCGAAATGCCCGAAATGGGCGGCATGGAGACGCTCGCGGCCTTGCGCAAAACAAACCCGCTCCTACCCGTGATCATGTTTAGCGCCTTTATTGCGCAAGGATCGGCCACCGCCGAGAACGCGATTTCCTTCGGCGGCGTCGAGTGCGTCGCCAAGCCCGCCGGAGGAGCCGTCGATGAGGCCTCCAAGACGATTCGCGATTGCCTGATTCCCAAAATCAAAGGGCATTTACCGCGAACGCTACCTGGCACTGTGCCTGTCCCTCACACAGATTCACCGCGACCGAGCTTTCCAGCCAAATCATTTCCTGTTCACCCGAGCCATCCTGTATCGCGCGTCGATGTTGTTGTCATTGGCGCCTCTACTGGTGGACCGAGCGCGCTGGAAAAGCTTCTGGGATTTCTGCCGGAAGACTTCCCTGTTCCCATTCTCATCGTGCAGCATATGCCGGCGGGATTTACGGCGCTGCTCGCAAATCGGCTCTCAGCTAAGTGCAAGATCCCGGTGGCGGAAGCCCGCACTGACCAGATCTTGCGTCCTGGCCATGCGTGGCTGGCAGCGGGCGGCAGGCACCTGGTTGTGGAACTTTCGAACGGCGAGGTGCATGCCAAGATATTGGATGCACCGCCGGAAAATTCATGCCGCCCGTCGGCCGATGTTCTCTTTCGCTCAGCTGCTGAGGTGTTCAAGGAGCACGTGCTTGCCGTGGTGATGACGGGCATGGGCCAAGACGGCCTTCGAGGTTGCGAAAAAATCCACGAAGGAGGCGGCCAAGTGCTTGCTCAGGATCAGGCAAGCTCCGTGGTATGGGGCATGCCGGGCCTCGTCGCCAATGCGGGCCTGGTTAACGGTGTTGTGGGACTCGATGAACTGGGGCGCGAGATCTTGCGCCGAGTGATGTTCTTCCGCCCCACACAGCGTCGTGTCGCGCCGCGACAACCTGGGCGCTAGGCGCCGGACGATGAAGATTACCAGTAGCGACTTCGATTACGTTCGAAAATTGGTTCTCCAAAAATCGGCCCTCGTGCTCGGGCCCGGCAAGGAATATTTGGTTGAGTCGCGTCTGAATATGCTTGCCTCGCGTGAGGGTTTTTCCTCCTTGCACCATTTGATCCAAGGTCTGCATCTCGACCGATCCGGATTGCTGACGGGCAAAGTCGTCGAAGCGATGATGACTCATGAGACCACTTTCTTCCGCGATGTGCGGCCGTTCGAAACGCTGCGCAAAGTCGTCGTCCCCGCACTCATGGTGCGGCGCGCGTCCGAGCGCTCGCTCAACATTTGGTGCGCGGGTTGCTCGACCGGCCAGGAAACCTACAGCATCGCCATGCTTTTGCTCGAACATTTCCCTGCCCTCGCGGGATGGACGGTGTACTTGATGGGCAGCGACATATCCAAACGGGCAATCGACCGTGCGCGCGCCGGGCGCTATACGCAACTCGAAATCAATCGCGGTCTTGCAGCTAATCTGCTCGTCAAATTTTTTCAGAAAGCGAAAGGAGATTGGCAAGTCAACGGAAACCTTCGACGCATGGCTATTTTCCAAGAGATAAACCTTGCTGGCCCGTGGCCGCGCTTGCCGCGTATGGACGTTATTTTCCTGCGGAACGTACTGATTTACTTCGATGCAGAAACCAGGAGAAATCTCCTTGGACGTGCGCGTCGCCTCCTGAACCCGGACGGCTACCTTTTTCTGGGCGGCTCGGAGACAATAACCGGCGCAAACAATGGATTTGAGCGAGTGCCGGACGAGCCTTCCACGATCTTTCGGCCCACGGAACTCTGCGACAACAAGTTCTCGCGCCGGGTCCCGGACTTGGGTAAGGCCAAACTAATGACTGATTGAAATTGCAGGCAGATGCTTGGTGGACGTGGCCGGGATCGAACCGGCGACCCCCTGCTTGCAAAGCAGGTGCTCTCCCAGCTGAGCTACACGCCCACCGCGACGACGGCTCTTTTCAATTCTAGAGTATCTGGAGTTGCTAGACTACCCGAGACTCTACAAGCATTCCGCCACATTACTAGGGCTTTGAAGTGGCGGATTCCGCTACTTGTGGCTTAACGGTCAGTGCCTTTTTTAGTTCCAATTGCTCGACGGATTGGCCGACATACACCGTGAATTCCCCTGGATTCACCCTCCAGCCGCGCGCGGTCACGTCGTAAAAGGAGAAGGCGCGGGCGGTCAGCGGGATTGTCACGCGGCGGGTTTCGCCGGCACGCAGGCTGACGCGCGCAAAGCCCTTCAACTCCTTGAGCGGGCGCGGGATGCGAGGATGCGACTCGCCTACGTAGACTTCGGCCACGGTGGCGCCGGCGCGGCTGCCCGTGTTGGTCACGTCGAACGATACTTCGTAAAGAGGCGCGGATTCGCGCGGATTCCGACCTTTTGGACCGGGAATACCCGAGGTTGGGCGCACGTTGATGTTTCGATATTGGAACGTTGAATATGACAAACCTGAACCAAATTCGAAGCGCGTTTTGACGTTTTTGGTCTCGTAACCCCGGTATCCGACGAATATTCCTTCCTTGTAAACCACGCGAGTGCTTCCGGCTTGCGGGTAGTAGGTGTCGTGCACGGGATTGTCCTCCCAGCGGCGCTCGAAGCTGACGGGCAAGCGGCCGGAAGGGTTGACGTCTCCGAAAATGATCTGGGCCAGGGCGGTGCCGCCCTCCTGGCCTGGGTACCAGGCCTCAAGCAGAGCCGGGACGCGGTCAACCCAGGCATTCATATCCACGGCGCCGCCGGAAGTGATGACCACGATCACGCGCTTGTTGGCGGCCGCCATTTTTTGGATCAGTTCGTCTTGTCCGGGCGGCAGGCGGAAGGTTCGATCGGCACCCTCGCTTTCGGTTTCGGGGTCAAAGCCGACGGCGACCACCACGGCATCGGCTGACGCAGCAATTTTTTCGGCGGAAGGATCGACGTAGCTATCGCGGCGGACAACTCCAAAACGAAATCTGCTGCCAAGGAAACCGGGCCTGCCGTGGCGCTCCAGAACGATTTTGTGCGGCCCTTTATTCAGCGCGAGCGTGGAATAGTCCACGAGTGCTTTTGCGATACCCCAATCGTCGAGATTCAATTTGTCATCGACATATAGGCGGTAGTAGCCACCCGCTTCGCCCGTGGACTGCACGAAGAAATCGTAGTCGCCTGCATTGGAGGCGGTGTAGTAGCCGGTCCATCGAGCGGACACTGCGCCTGACGGATAAGCCGCTCCGCCAAAGCCGAAGTCCGCACCGGAGACCGCACCAAAATTTACATGCGCGTCGGTGCGGCGGAGCATGGGCTCACCTTGCAAATTCTCGTTTGAAAAATATTCGGCGT
>DATDMO010000320.1:0-11850 GCA_036518755.1 Candidatus Acidiferrales bacterium
ATAGCGGCCCGGAGCTCTACTGGGTGAAGCGTTTGGCGCTCGCCGTTGCTCTCGGGCGCCCGGCGATCCGATGGTGGGTTGGATCTGATGTCCTGTACTGCCTCCAGGATCCGGTCTCGCGTGACCGTGCTCGGATTTTGGCTGGCTTTTTCGCTAGAAACATTGCCGTTGCACCAAATCTAGTCGAGGAGTTGTCCTCCATCGGAATTCACGCATCGGTCATTCCGAGCGTGGTCGATCTGGGGCTGTCCCGCGCGGTTTCGACTAGCCGTTTTTGCCCTACTCGAGTGCTTGTCTATTTGCCCACAACGAGACGCGCTTTCTACGGTGAAGCCGTCGTCGAGCGCGCCATCCGCGCGAATCCCGACCTGCACTTCCTCGTTGTCGGCGATGAAGAGCATCGATTTCGCAGAGCTCGGAATGTTGAGAGCCTCGGTTGGGTGAGTGATATGAAGCCGGTTTATGACCGAGTGGGCTGTTTGCTTCGCGTGACCGAGCACGATGGTCTGCCGCGAATGGTCATGGAGTCATTGCTGCTCGGTAAGTACGTGATCTACTCCGGACAACTACCAGGGACGTGGCGCGCGAGGACTTACGAGGAAGTCCAGCAAGGAATCGATAGATTTCGTGACAGCATGGCTCTAAACGCGGAGGGGGTGGCTGCCGCGAAAGGACTCTTGACGCCGCCGCCAGAGATCGATTTCTTACGTGAACTAAGAGACGCGATTGATGAGTTTGGGTTGTGCAATCGGATGGATGCTTTTCTCCGGGCGATCGACGTTACCGTGCGCGACAGAATCGGTAGAGCGAAACAATGGCTGACGCTGGCAGAAGTTCGACATTAGAAAAAGCGCGCAGGATACGCCGAAGCCCGTATCCGGGGACAACAAACGCTAGACCCATTCGCCGGCGCGCATCACCGGCTCCGAATCACCCGCTGCAGTGATACCGTCCACATCGATGTGATTCGATCCGATCATCCAGTCAACATGAATCAGGCTTTCGTTCGCGCCTCGCGCCGCGAGTTGTTCTGGAGTGAGGCTATCGCCATTTTTCAGGCATGTGCTGTAGGCCTGTCCGAGGGCGATGTGGCAGGCGGCATTCTCGTCGAAGAGAGTGTTCATGAAGAGCAATCCGCTGGCCGCTATCGGTGAGGAATGCGGCACCAGAGAGACTTCGCCGAGGCGGCGCGCGCCTTCGTCGGTCTCGATCATGCGCTGCAGGATTTGTTCGCCGCGAGCAGCGTGGGCCTCGACAATTTTACCGGCCTGAAAACGCACGGAAATTTCTTCGATCATCGTTCCCTGATATGACAGCGGCTTGGTGCTGGTGACGCGCCCTTCGACGCGATCTTTGTGCGGCGTCGTGAAAACCTCCTCGGTGGGCATGTTGGGAATGCAGTAGCGGCCATTTCCCGCGGTGGTGCCTCCGCCGAGCCACAGATGATCGTCGGCAAGGCCGACGCGGAGATCGGTGCCGGGTCCGCGGAAATTTAGGGCGGCAAAGCGCTTCTTGTTCAGCATGTCTGCGCGCGCGTGCAAGTGCGCGTCATGCTGCTTCCACGCGGCGACAGGATCGGGCTGGTCCGCCCGCGATGCGGCGAAGATGGCGTTCCAAAGGCGGGCGAGCGCTTCGTCCTGCGGAAGATCGGGGAAGACGGCCGCAGCCCACGCGGGAGTGGCGCAGGCCAGGATGGTCCAGTTGATTTCGTGGCGAGTTATCAGTTCTAGGGCGGGACGGTATGCTCTCGAAACCGCCCGATTCACGCGGCTGACCTTTTCGGGATCCTCTTTCGAGAGCAGCGAAGGATCGTTGCCGGCGATTGCCAGGCGCGCGGCGCCGCTCCGGTACGCCTGAGCCATGCCTTCATAGAGCCACGTTGGAGCGGCGTCGAAGCTGGTATCCGGGGCGTAGCGAAAACGAAGCAGCGCAGACTGTTCGTCAGAAAACAAAGTGGTGACCAGACTAGCGCCGGCTTTGTAAGCATGTTCGACGATCAGGCGCGCGAGCGGAACGGAATCGAGCGTGGCGGTCATCACGAGTTCTTGGCCGGGGCCGAGCCCCAGTCCGACGCGGACGGCGACTTCGGCGAGGCGGTCGAGATTTTGCGCGAATTCCGGCGTGTCGGAAAACTGCCCCTTGGCAAATGTCGTGGTAGAGGTCATGGTGACATTATCACGCGA
This sequence comes from Candidatus Acidiferrales bacterium, assembly GCA_036518755.1. Lineage (GTDB taxonomy): Bacteria > Acidobacteriota > Terriglobia > Acidiferrales > UBA7541 > Palsa-295. The sequence continues at coordinate 2,184 of DATDMO010000320.1, forward strand.
GCGCGGCCCATCGGCAATGCGCGGAAAATGCGCAGAAACCATGAGTGTTGTAACTCGCAAAAAGGCGCCGACAACGCGGACGAAGTGTTGCGTTTTGATTAGCCAGGTTGTACGTTTGCGGACGGCGGGTGATGGAAACGAAATCCGGGCCGGTGCGTCTATCTGAGGGTATGGCGGAAGATGACCGTTAATATTCGTTTCGCGTTGGAAAAGGGGGAACGGAATCATGAATAGGCGCCAATTGCTATCGCTGCTGGGGATTTCTCCGGCACTTCTGGCCACGCCAGCGGCCGAGGCGGATCGGAAGAAAAAGGAGGCGCCGAGCAGCGCGGGCGAAGGCAAGCTGACGGCGGTGAGTCCCAAGGGAACTCCGCCACCCATTCAGCTCTATTCCATGGCTCCTCGCGCCAGTTCCCTCGACGGGAAGACGATTTACGTGGTTGACGCCACGAGTTTCCTCGGCAGTGCGACGCTGCTTCATAAAATGCAGGCTTGGTTTCAACAGAACATGCCGAGCGTCAAGACCGTCTTCCGGACGAAGGCCGGAATTTATGGCGCAGACGACCCGAAGCTCTGGGCGGAAATCAAGGCGAACGCGTACGCATGCATTATGGCGATCGGGCATTGAGGAGGCTGCTCACCAGCGACCGTGAGTCACTGCGTAACGATGGAGAAGATGGGCGTCCCTGCAATTCCAATGTGCACTCAGGCCTACACGGAGTTAGCGAAACTCACCGCGGCACGGGACGGCATGCCGCACTTGCGCCAAGTGTTCACTCCTCACCCGGTGGGAGGCAAGACAGACGCGGAACTCGCGGCGTATTTGGTGAATCCCGATCCGGTGTCGGGAATACAGATCATGAAGGAGATCGTCGACGATCTGACCAAGCCGCTTACGGCGGACGAAACGAAGACCGGTTTGCAAACCATGGCGGCAGGGCCGGCTACGTTCGGTCCGGACACGGTGGATAACCTGCAGGAAATTTTCATGAACAATGGAATGACGGATTACATGCCAATCGTCATTCCGACGGAAGAAAAAGTACAAGCGATGCTGAAGGCGACGAGCCACAAGCCGGATGAAGTGCTTCGGACTCCGGTCCAGGGCGTGGGGTATACCTCTGCGCGATGGGGGTACACCGTCAGGCAGGTGGCCGTGAACGCGGTGATGGCGGGATGCAGACCGGAATATTTCCCGGTGGTGCTGGCGATGGCGTCTTTGGGGCCATTGGGGCTTTTCGGCTCCACGACATCGTCGAGCACTGCAATCGTGATCAACGGGCCCATCCGGGACAAGCTCAACATGAACTACACTCTTGGAGCGCTGAGCCCCTTCGCACAGGCGAATGCCACCATTGGGCGGTCATGGACGTTGATGGGGAAGAACCTCACCAACGGAGGTATTCCCGGGGATACCTACCAGGGTGGACAGGGCAACCAGCTGGACTACAACAATTGTCTTATTGCGGAGGACGAAAAGAACAGCCCGTGGCCCCCTTTTCACGTGCAACTAGGATTCAAGCCCGAGGAAAGCGTGGTGAGCATATTTGGCGGGCCGGACCTCCGCCAGGGCCATGGAGCGAGGGGCGCAGGAGCCGAGATTGCGATGTTCGATCAACAGATCAGTTTCATGTGTCAATCGCTGGTCGGCGGATCGGGCGCGCTGGCAATCTTAGACCCGCTGGTGGCGAAGCGCCTGGTGGACCAGGGATATGACACCAAGGAAAAGCTCTCCGAGTGGGTGTTCAAGAACACACAGCGCACCGTGAAGGATTTCAAGGAATCGTTCCTGGCGTCATTTCACTTGTATCCGCTCGCGCTGGAGGGAAGAGAGCCCTATGCCAGCTGGTACAAGCTTCCAGACGATGCGATGATTCCGTTTTTCGTCTCAGCGAAACAGATTAATTTTGTGGTTTGCGGCGGGCAGGCCAACGCCTTCTTTCAAATCGCCAATATGAATCACGGCAGGAGTGCGTCGATCGACAAGTGGATGTAGGGCCACGCTGTCTCGAGCGATGATTTGAGGATCGAGCGGGTTGATACTTAGTTAATAGTTGTAGTACCTAGCTATAGGACGACTAGGAAGCTGTTTTCCCATTTGGAGAACCGCCCTTCAGGCGAATGGAAGTACAGGGGAAGAGATTAGCCCGGGGAACAGTTCCGGCTCCATCTCGCACGATTCTTCGCATGAGCAGCGTGCCCGGAGTCCACACTATGTTCCGGGGCCGTGAAAATCCCTCCATCGCAGCTAAAGCCTTGTAGTTGGCTGAAGCGATTTTCGACGTGCGCCTCTCTCGTGGATGTAACCATATATTTTTGTGAGGCTTAAGAGCGCTCTACACGCAATCGACTGCTAGTCAGCCGGCGACGATGGCGGACTGAAGTGTGCACCTGCGTGGTCAGACGGTCAAGATTACGACACACGGTTCACAAAGGCGCGAGCACCGAACCTCTCCTGGATTCCGCCTGCTCCGCGAACCCCACGCGCGAAGGATTTGGCATTCCCCGTGCCGTTAGAACAACTTAACGGGGTCACTTGGGGGTATTCGTGGAAGTGAACGGCCAACCGATCTCTTGTCTGCCGGGTTGCCACACGCCTGTGCCAGTGGAGCTTGAAGCTGAGAGGCGCTGTGTCCTTCACTTCCTGCTGAGCGTTGAACATACCTGCGCCAGCATGCGCCGCGAGACGGTGATCGATGGCTCTAACGCAATGCGCCGATCCGAGATCGCAACCCACGTGAAACGCACAGCGGAGAAACTATCCCGGGTCGCGTTAATCAGTCCGGCTTTGACCGACGACCTGAAGAAGCGCGTTCTGAGCACGTTCCTCATTTTGATGAACCTGCAGGAGAGCCTCGACCGCTCCAAGGTGCGCAACGCGCCTGGGCCGGAATCCGCAACTCAAAAAGCGACACGTTCGCCTGGCAGACTCGCTGCGGCGCGAGGATAGGCCGCGCCGAGCCGCAGCGCGATGCCATCGTGCGTGCTGAAGTATGAAGGCCGGTCGGTATTCCAACGCCCCTCTGTGCCCGAGGACGGTCAAGGACGAACATTGAGCCGGACCGAATTCCTCGCGAGGTGTTGAAGCCTGCGAAAATTCGGACCGGTCATGGATGTGAATTCGATTCCCATGCCTTCGGTGGGAAGCGACCTTCGGACCAGTGCCCGACTCTGTGGTCCCTCTTTGACTTCTAGAGACAGGTCAATCTCGTTTCCTGCCGGAAGGGGATCCCGTGTCTCAAGAAAGCAACCATTCAGGCTGATGTCAGTCAGCACGCCGGTTATGGACGTCCTCGGTCCGGCCACAACTCGTGCCGGTATTTGGCAGGCCACGCGACTGAAAACCCTTCTTTCCACTGCGCCGGAGTTCGGCGGGACATTTGTCTTTGGGCTTGGCTGATCCTGCGGAGGCTTTGCCTTTGGGGGCTCGCTCAATGCGGCAGCGAGCCGAAGCGGCCGGGGATCGGTTGGCCCCGGATCGGCGCCATAGAACCGTCTATAACAATCCATGCAGCGGAATGCACGGCGCCTGATAAATGGCAAGAAAACGCGTTCTGCAAAAACGCGGCGATGAGATCTGCGAAGCCTCTTGCTTCCGCACGAGGGGCAGGTAAGCTCCGCGGTTTTGCTGAGGTTTTTCATCGAAACCTTACTACATGAGCTTTTTGGGAAATTATTCGGCGCTCTCCTCGAACATCACGTACGTCGCTCCCTTGTTCTGCAATTGCCGCGCTCAGTATAGCTTTACTGATGCGTTCTGAGCTGTTTCGGAGGCTTAGCGGTGCGGATTGCTAACCCCTTGAGCGGTAGGTCCATCGCCATGATCCGAGAAACCATGCGCAGACGAGGCTCAAACTAACACGATGTGCGACGACGCTGATCCTTGCAGAAATCTACTTGTTTGGTTGATCGAGCCCGGGGTGTCGCGCCGTTTCCTATGCCTTTTCGACTCTTAGGGGGGAAGGGCCGCCTGCGGTTTGTGGTTTGTCGAGCATGGCGATTCCATCGAGCACGAGGTCAACCGCGGCTTCAGTGCCAATCGTCGAGTTGATCATCAAATGGAAACGGTGGCGGTCGGGCCATTCGACGCCGAAGTATTGCTTGATGAAAGCAGCGCGGTCGAGATCCACGGTTTCGGCGAGCTGGGCCGCCTCGCGTTCGCTTTTGCCAGTGCCGCGCAGCCGCTGAACCTTTTCACCGAACGGGGCGTAGATAAACGCGTGAAAGGCATCGGGGCGCCCTTGGAGATAGTAGGCTGAGCCGCGTCCGACGATGACGGACTGGCCGCGCTCGGCGACATCTTTGACCACGCGCTCGGCGACTTCCCGGATGCAATCCGTATCAGCCATCTTCAGCCGCGGAGCATTCAGGCTTCCTTCGAAGCTGCCTCGCATGAAAGACTTGAAGAGGCGGTAGTAGAGAGAATCCCGCTTTTCTTCGTGTTCCTCCACCACGCGGCAATCGCAGTCCATCAGGCGGGCAATTTCGTTGGTCAACAGCTGGTCCCACAACTTCCAGCCCAGGCGTGCCGCGACTCTCTTGGCAATTTCGGCGCCGCCGCTGCCGTATTCGCGCTCGATAGTTATAATTCGAATCATCGACCGTTGGCGCTTTCTACCGAGCCAGCCAGCCCTCGCCAGCTCAGGCGACCGTAACCAACGGGAGCTTACCATATCTGGGCTATTCCATCACGACCCGGCGCCCTGCGGGATCGTTCTTCTTCAGAGCGAAGGAGAGGACAAACATGATCGCGGCTCCAGCCATCAGAACGAAAAAAGTATCGATATAGGCTAGTGTGTTGGCCTGGGCAATCACGGTGCGGTAGATGAGGGCATAGGCGTCCGTCACAGCCCGCTCGGCATTCACGCCCGAAGCCGTGAGGCGGGCCGCAAGGGCGGCTGCCGCTTGAGCGAACGTGGGTTGTCCGGGGACGACATTTGCCACAAGGTGCACCTGATGGAATTGAGCACGGCGCGCAATCAAGGTGGTAACCATCGACGTTCCGACGCTGCTGCCGATATTCCGCATGAAGTTGATCAAGCCTGAGACGCTGCTGCTTTTTTCCGCCGGCATGCCAACATACGAAGCGAGGTTGATGGGAACGAACAAGAACGGCAGGCCGATAACTTGCACCACTCGAATGACACTGGCGACGCCGAAGCTGATGTCCAAGTCGAGACGGACGGCGGAATAATAGAAGCCTACTACGAGACTCAGCCAGCCAAACGCAATGAGGTAGCGCGCCTGAAACTTCCCGGAAAGCACCCCGATCAGAGGCATAGTGACGAGCAACACCGCGGAGCCGGCGGTAAGCACGAACCCGGAAGTTTCGGCGGTGTAGCCCATCAGAGTTTGCAGGTACTGCGGCATCAGAACCAGACTTGAAAAGTAAATGGCACCGAGTGTAAACATCATCACGTTGGCGCCGAGAAAATTTAGATTCTTGAAGAGGCGCACGTCCACAACGCTGTTTTTCGCAAACCACTCCCAAATGAACAGCGAGACCAGTCCAACCGCCGCGAGGATGAAAAACGTGAGAATGAAACGCGAGCCGAACCAATCGTCTTCTTGTCCTTTATCCAGCATAACTTGCAATGCGCCCACGCCCAAGGTGAGCAGAGAGATGCCAATATAGTCGATTCGGGCGAGAGCATCCTTGATGCGGTGGGCCCAAGGCGGGTCGTCGATAAATTGATAGACGAGCAGCAGCGCCAAGATGCCGACGGGCAAGTTGATGAAGAAAATCCAGCGCCAGGAATAGCTATCGGTGATCCAGCCCCCAAGCGTGGGACCGATGGTGGGCGCAACGATCACGGTGATGCCGTAGACAGCGAAAGCGATGCCGCGCTTCTCAGGCGGAAACGAATCCGCCAATATGGATTGCGCCAAAGGCTGGAGTCCGCCACCCCCAGCACCTTGAAGGATCCGGAAAAAAATTAGGGCACCGAGGCTGGGTGCGAATCCGCACAAAAGCGAGCTCACGGTGAAAATGAAAAGACATGTCATGAAGAGCCGCTTGCGTCCGACCACCGTCACCAGCCAGCCACTGATCGGCAGCACAATCGCGTTTGAGACGAGATAGGAGGTGAGGACCCAGGTGCTTTGATCGTTGCTGACACCAAGGTCGCCGGCCATGTAGGGCAGCGCAACGTTGGCAATACTCGTATCGAGCACTTCCATGAATGCAGCGAGAGCAACGATAACGGCGATCAGCCACGGGTTGAACGCGGGCGTCCATGTTTCGGGGGAAAACCGCGGCGCTACCGCCTCCGCGGCGTTACCGGTTGGGGTTGGTGCACTGCCGATGTTTTCTGAATCGTCTGCCATTGGCTTGCAACCTTCTTGCCCGAGACTCCCCAGCCAACTGAGCGAGCCTACTCGAATCCTGAAACAAATTCGATGATGCTGCCGCCTCGCTAGGTTCAAATTTTAAGGGAGATTCTGTTTCGGGATTGTGAAGATCCCCCGCGGGCGGAACCTGGGATCCGGTTGATGCGTCTGAAGGTCGTTGACGCGCGTGGAAGGTGATGCTAGTTTCCGTCTGCAACTCGGAGCATGCGGGGAGGAAAATGGTGAATACGGGAGTGTTGCATGAGTCTAACTAGATGCTTGTGGCTTGCCGCCTTGGCTCTCCTCGCGTGGACTCTGATGCCAAATCCTCCGCGCGTTGCTGAGGCCGCAGCTCAGGAAGCGCCGGCCGAGCAGGCCGCTCCCGCATCTCAAGGCGCGAAGACACCGCCCGATCTCGAAGACGGCAAGCGGCAATTTGACCAGAACTGCTCGACGTGCCACGGAGTGGATGCCGGAGGGCAAGAGGCTCCCGATCTGCACGGTGTTCCGGACAGGTTGGGCGACGGGGCGGTGCAAGGGATCATCCGGAGAGGAATTCCGGGCACCGCGATGCCAGGATTTGCCACGGTCACAGATAAACAAGCGGCGGACATCGTAGCCTATCTGCGGACATTGAGCGGAACGGGCAAGCCCGAGAAAGCAATCGGCGATCCGCAGAAGGGCGAGGCTCTTTACAATTCGAGCGGCTGCTCGGCTTGCCATATGATCGACGGCCGAGGAGGCAGCATCGGACCCGAGCTGAGCAGAATCGGCGCCATGCGGGGCCCCACGAATTTGAAAGCGAGATTGCTCGATCCTGGCGCGAATCTGCCCAGGGTCGGAGGCGGCATTTTTGGTAATAGCTTGACGCAATATCTCATGTTTCGAGCTGTTGAAGAGAATGGGCACGCCGTCGAGGGCATGCGCGTCGGTGAGGATTCGTTCACGATTGTCCTGAAGGACGCCGGCGGAAAGTTTCACGGCCTATGGAAGCCTGGCTTGCGCTCGCTGGAAAAAGAGCCGGGGAAAAGTTTCATGCCGAGCTTCAAGGGCACCCTCTCCGACGCGCAGTTGGACGATGTGGTGGCCTATCTCATGAGTCTGAAGAGTGCCCAATGAAAACCGTTCTCTACGCTCTGATATTTTTTGTTTTGCTGCCGCCGGCTGCGCCGCGGTCGTTCGCGCAGAATGTGACCTACCAACAATTGCTGCACGCCGATGACACTCCGCAGAACTGGCTGATGTACGGCGGCGACTATTCTTCGCAGCGTTTCTCGAGGCTCACGCAGATCAACCGCGAAAACGTTCATAACCTCAAGCCGGTGTGGATTTATCAGCCCGACCGTCCTCTGCGGCCGGTGGAAACTTCTCCGATTGTTGTGAACGGAATCATGTACGTCACCGAACCGCTGAGCACGGTGATCGCTCTGGATGCGCGGCTCGGCACGGAGATTTGGAGCTGGAGCGCTCGCCTCCCGGAAAAGATTTACACCATCGGAGTGCATCGCTCGAATCGCGGAGTGGCAATTCTGGGCAATACACTTTTCATGGAAACGCTCGATGCGCATCTGGTGGCGCTGGACGCCATAACGGGCGCGGTGAAATGGAATGTCCACGTGGACGATAACAACCAGGGGTACGCGATGACGGGCGCGCCTCGGGTGCTGGATGGGAAGGTGATCATCGGCGTTTCCGGAGGCGACGTTGGCGTGCGCGGCTTCATAGATGCCTATGACGCGAAGACGGGCAAGCGACTCTGGCGCTTGTGGACGATTCCGGCTCCGGGTGAGCCAGGTTCGGAAACCTGGGGAAAAGATATGTCCGGCACCGGCGGAGCAGCCACGTGGGGCACTGGATCCTATGACCCGGAGCTCAACACGCTGTATTGGACCACCGGAAATCCCGCACCCGATTACAACGGTCACAACCGGGAAGGCGACAATCTGTACACGAATTCGCTGCTGGCGATCGATCCCGACACCGGCAAAATGAAATGGTATTTCCAGTACACGCCGCACGACACGCACGATTGGGATTCGATTCAAGTTCCCGTGTTGTTCGATGCGACCATCGACGGAAAGCCCAGAAAACTTTTGGCGCAAGCCAACCGCAACGCATTCTATTACGTGCTCGATCGGGTGACGGGCCAGTTCGTCACCGGCGTCCCCTTCGTGAAACAAACTTGGGCAAAAGGACTCGACGCCAAGGGGCGACCGATCGAGTTGCCCGATATCGAGCCAACGCCCAAAGGGCGATTGGTCTATCCCGATGGGCACGGAGGCACGAATTGGAATAGCCCGTCGTACAGCCCGGAGACGAAACTGTTTTACGTATCAGCGCGCGAGACGGGCGCGTACACCGTCTCCGGCGAACCGAAAGTGGATTTTCCGAGCTTCGGCGGAGGCGGAAGAATCAATCTCCCAGGAGACGAAGTTTACGGCGCGATTCGCGCGCTGGAAGCGACCACCGGCAAGTTGAAATGGGAATATCGAATGCTTGCGCCCGCCGAGACCAGCACGCTTGCGACAGCGGGCGGCCTGGTTTTCGCCGTGAGCAACGAAGGAAATTTCTTCGCGCTCGACGCCGAAACCGGCAAGCTGTTGTGGGAATTTACGGTCGGCGGATCGGATGCCGAGTCAAACCTGATGACCTACGCGGTGGACGGCAAACAATACGTGATCGGCGCCTCCGGCAACTGCTTCGTGGCTTTCGCCTTGCCGTGAAACCGAATCGGAAGCAAATCTCACCCCGCGAAACCGGCGAGAACGGGCCAGCCTCAAATTCAAAACGCATTCTCGAACGCGTCACCCGCCAGTCAGAAGCGAAATTCTATGCCGACATTCGCTTGACCTTGCTGAGCGTGATTATTGATTGGACTGGTGAAGCATCCGAAAGAAGGATCGCAGAAGGTGGTGCTCGACGATGTAGTGCGCGAGGGAGACCAGCGCATTTCTGCGCGCAAAGCCACCTGCGGAGCAAGCATGTACTTCACGCCGCCGCCCAGGTTGTAGGAGAAGCGATTGCTGAAATTCAAGATTCCGAAGGAATCGAAATGGGTGACTCCGATTCCGGCGACGACAAACGGGCGGATCGGCGAGTGTTCCCAGAATTCGTAGAGCAAACTCACGTGATACAGATCCACATGGGCCCGATCGGTCAGCGTCACCGTGTTATTGGTGGACACGTGGTGCGCGGCCAAGGTTGTCGTTTGCCGGTTCCACATGAACTCGCCGAACAAGTTCGGAGCGATGCCTACGCCGGCGTTGAATCCCCAATTGAGGGAACTATCGATGTTGATACGGTCGACGTCCGGATTGTTGAGGGAGATGTTGCCGCC
>DATDMO010000321.1:0-4259 GCA_036518755.1 Candidatus Acidiferrales bacterium
CAGGAAGCCACGATCCCTTTGTGCAGATCCACGCTGCCGTGGGCGTGATCGCAGTGGAACAAGCGGCCGTAGAAGGTGGCGTAACCGGGGCAGTACACCGTGTAAGAGGCGGGAAGAGCTTTCGATTCGAGCATGGCCGTCGCCATCACGACTTTGAAAACCGAGCCGGGCGCGAGCTGGGCCTGAATCGCGCGATTGAGAAGCGGCGTTTTCGGGTCGGTATTGAGCTCAGCCCATTCCTTGTTGGGAATTCGCACGGAGAAATCGTTGGGATCAAATGTGGGCCTGCTGACCATCGCCAGCACTTCGCCGGTGTGCGCATCCATGGCAACGAGGGCGCCTTCCTTGTTCGCGAAATCCGCGTCGGCGACCTGCTGCAAATCCTCGTCAATTGTGAGCTGGATCGGTTTTCCGGGAATGGCGTCCACATTGTCCAGCGTTCGCATTACTTTGCCGACGCTATTCACCACCACGCGCCGCATGCCATCCGTTCCCTCGATCTGATCGTTGTATTCCTTTTCGAGGCCGGCTTTTCCAACGATGTCGCCTGGCCGGTAGCGGTCGGGATTTTTCTCCAAGTCGTCCGGTGAGACTTCGCCCACGTACCCGATCGTATTGGCCAGCATTTCGTGGTGCGGGTAGCGGCGCCGCTGCACCATCATCAAGTCAAGCACGGGGAGATCGGCGCGGTGCGACTCCACGAAAGCGATGTCCGCTTCGCTGGCCGCAGGCTTGATGATGACGGGCAAAAACTTCGGCTCGTTTTTTGCCGCGTCCAGTTGCTGCCGCAGATCTTCCTTCGAGATTCCCAGACCTTCCTCGATTTGCGGCAGAGCTTTTTCGATGATCTTCGGATTGTCGCGGAGCAGCAGAATGCTGAACGAAGGATAGCTATCGACGAGCACCCGGCCATCGCGATCGAGCATCGCTCCGCGCGGCGCGATGATGGCGATCGGGCGAATCCCGTTCTTATCGGCAAGGTCGGCGTAATGCTCGGATTGCACGACTTGAAGCTTCCAAAATCCCACCAAGAGGATTATGACGAACGTTACCGAAAGGTAGGAAAATAGCGCTAGGCGGCCTTGCGGAATCTTGCGATCGTTAACGTTCCATCCTGCCAAAAGAGGCTCCTGCGCAGCGGGGTGTCACGGGAACCCGGTGCTGATGCGGTTGTGAATCCGGCTGAAGCCAGCCAGGGTCGAGACTGTCCAAGCTATCACCGCGAAACGGGGTCCGCAAGCGCCCACGACCTTAAATGTCCTTTTGGTCAACTTGGTGGGCGCCCCCAAAATGTGGGGAAACAACTTGGCGGGCACGCGGATGCCTCCAAGCTGGGGGTTTGCCGCGTGGATCATCTTTACACCCATCATCGCTTGCGCTACGCGCTAGAATGGTTTTGGATAGATGCCTGAAGGAGCCATGCGAACTACCGTTTCTGGCCGGCGACCCGCCGGCCTGTCGCTTTTCTGCTGCGTGCTTTTCCTGTTGGCCGTTCCCGTGTCGCACGCGCAGCAGACCGCTCGCGCCAAAACGCTCGGCGCGCAATTGAAGTGCGTGTGCGGCTGCAACCAGGTCCTCACCGCCTGCAATCACGTGGGCTGTACGTATTCGCACGCAATGCTAAAGCAGCTGGATGAGCGCGTGGCCCGCGGAGATTCCGATAGCCTGATCCTGCAATCCTTCGTCCAGGAATACGGCGAGCAAGTTCTTACCGATCCTCCCAGAAAGGGTTTCAACTGGTTGGTGTGGATACTTCCGATCGCGGCGCCGCTGCTGGCATTCTTCATGATCTGGGAGGTGGTACGGCGCTGGCGCCACCGGGCCGCCCTCGTGCCAGCCGGCGGTCCCAGCCTTCCGCCTGAATTGCTCGACCGCGCTCGCCGCGAGAGCGGGGAGAACGAAATTGAGTAACCTTGATATCGCCGTCGCGTGTATCCTTCTGGCCCTTGCACTCATGGTTTTTGTTTTCGGCGTTCGCTGGGAACCGTCCGATTCGGCTCCGCATCGGACCAAGCTCGACCAGCTGATGGAACGCCGCGACGCGATTTACGAAAATCTGCGCGACCTTCGCTTCGAGCATCGCGCGGGAAAACTTTCGGAGAAGGATTACGACGAAATCAAGGCGTCGCTGGAAATTGAAGCTGCGCGTGTCCTCGCCGACATGGATACTCTGACGGGTGGCGCGCCCACGCCCGCCACGCGCCAGGCCGCATCCGCCAAAGGGCCGCGCTCATGATCGCCGCCGCGCGCCGCGGGATTGGATGGCTTGCGTTTGCCGCGCTGTTTTTTTTTCTCGCTCAGCCCGCTTTTGCGGGAACCGTCACTGGGACAGTTACGAACGGTACCACCGGCAAGCCCGCCGCCGGTGTGGACATGATCCTCATCCAGCTTCAGGGCACGATGAAGCCGATTGCGACCACGAAGACCGACGCCCAAGGCCACTACAGTTTTGATAATCCCGCGCTCGGCGCCGGACCCATGCTCATTCGCGCGGTGTATCGCGGCGTGAACTATCACGAGCCGGCCACGCCCGGCAAAACCACCGTTGACGTCCAAGTATTCGAGCCAACCGATAAGGCCAGCGCATTTTCCGTGACGGCGCACGCCATCATCCTGCAACCCAACGGCTCCGATCTGGTCGTCGGCGAGGAATACAACATTTCGAACAAGACGCAGCCTCCCGTCGCCTATTACCGCCCGGGCGGCTCTTTCCAGTTCGCTCTTCCCGATGGAGCGCAATTGACTGATGTCTCCGTTGTGGGCACCTCCGGCATGCCGGTGGTGCAGAGCCCGGTGGACCTGGGAAGCAACAAGCAGGCCATCGACTTTCCGTTTCGCCCGGGCGATAGCGTAGTGCGCATTTCGTATCACTTGCCGTATCCTGCCGATCAGGCAAACCTTCGCTTCATGTCCTATTACGCCGCCGATCGCCTGGCGTTCTTCGCGCCGCCCTCGGTGCATTTCACGGGCGCAGGTTTTGCCCCCGGCGGCGAAGCACAGGGATTCAGCGTTTACATGCGCGACTCCGTGGCCGCGAATACCCCCATTGCCGTGAGCGTCTCGGGGACGGCTCCGCCACCCGCGCCGGATAATGGCGGCTCCACAAACGCGGCTAACGGCAGCGACTCGCAGAACCCCTCGGTCAACTCGCACGCCGATTCGGGAGAGGAAACTCCGGTCGCCAGCATCACCACGTTGCCCGCTCGCCTGGACAGTCTGAAATGGATTCTTGTGGGCGGCTTTGCTGCTCTGTTTACGCTCGGTTTGATTTACGTGCTGCGTCGACCCGAAGCTGCGGTAGTGGCAGCGCCGAACGAGATGGCCGCGCCTCCAGCGCCAGCGGCTCATGGCAAATCCTCCTCGAATGTAGACCACGAGGTCCGCGGCAGCCTCGATCAATTGAAGGACACGCTGCTTCGCCTTGAGTTGCGCCGCGAAGCCGGCACGATCGCCGAAGACGAATACGTTCGCGAACGCGATCGCGTCCAGAAAACGCTGCGCGATTTGGTGAAAGGCTGAATTCAATTGTCCGGCGCCGTGTCCGAGTCCGTGGCTCCGACTTCAGCTTCCACGATTCCGGCTGCCGCCCTGGGAGTCTCCTTCGAGCGCGTTGAAAAGCGTTTCGGTTCTTTCTTTGCGCTTCGCGGAGTATCGCTCGAAATTCAGCCCGGTGAATTCGTCGCGCTGCTTGGTCCCAACGGAGCGGGAAAAACGACGCTTCTCCGCATCGCCGCGCTTCTTGCGACTCCCACGAGCGGGCGCGTTTCTTTCCCCGGCATCGCAGCCGATGATTTGCCGAAGCTTTTCATCGGCATGGTCGGCCACAGCACGCTGCTCTACGACGAACTAACCGCCAGGGAGAATTTGAACTTTTTCGCACGGCTCTACGGCGTCGGCGATTCCGCCGCGCGCGTGGCTGCCTCCTTGGAATCCTGCGGACTCGCATCGCGAGCCGCCAGCCTGGTTCGCACGTTTTCGCGCGGAATGCGCCAACGGCTTGCGATCGCGCGCGCGCTGCTGCACCGCCCTCGCATGCTGCTGCTCGATGAACCTGCCGCGGGCTTGGATCGCCAGGGCCTGGACTGGCTCGCCAGCACGCTTGCGCGGCTTCGCGATAGCGGCGCGACCGTGATAATGAGCACGCATGCGCGCAATGAATCGCTCGAGCTCGCCACTCGCGCCGTCGCGCTCGCCCGAGGGCGCGTCGAACGCGATAGCGGCAGAGGCGGCGATCCGCGCCCGCTGTTCGCCTCCGTTCG
>DATDMO010000322.1:0-6745 GCA_036518755.1 Candidatus Acidiferrales bacterium
TCGCCCTGGCGCGACAGTATTTGCCACAGGCTCACATTCGCCTCAAAGATTCCCATGGCATTTCCACGCAGCGTGCGGTCCGGAATCTTCCCAAGCGCTGACGCGGTCTTTAGAAATAGCGAGATTGAAGTGTCGCCCAGCTCGGGGAACTCGGAAAAGATCAGGTACTGATCCCGGAATTCGGAGTACTTGCTGGCCATCAGTTCCACCGTTTCGGGGCTGAGGCGATGCCCCGCGGGACGCCTGCCATCCAGCTCACTCAGGGCCATAAAGATTTCAGTTGGCCCTCCTTCCCCGCGTACCCGGGAGAAAGCAATCAAGGCTTCCAGGAACCCTTCGGGATCGCTCCAGCTCTTGGGTTGCAGGCCCGAGTTACGTGCCGTTTCGGAAATAGCCTTTTGACCAAAGGTGCCTTTCCAAGCTTGCAGATTTCCGGGCACGTGTGGTTCGCCATTGGCCTCCCACTGAAGGCGAGTCATTAACACTAAGAGGTCCGGGTCAGGGCGAAAAACTGACGCCATAGCGCTGGGGGAAGCCTTCTTCCCCCGAAGGGCCTCGTAGCAACGTCGCAGCCTCCGAGGTTCAACAAAGTGCGCCTGCTTTTCCGCAGGGACGCGCGACATTGAGTCGAAGTACGCCGCTAGCCAGCCATTGTCTTTTGCCAGAAGTTGGGGAATGAATTCCGCCGGTGATTCCGGGCTTGCGCCCACCAATTCTTTCCACGCCGATTCGGCGCCTGAACCTCCCGGCACCACCACCCGCCCCGATCGAACCAGTAGGTAGCTTCCGTAAAAGTCCAGCGAGCCGACCAAAGGCTCTAGTCTCTTCAGGCCGGGCGATCGCTGTAGGACAACTCGAGTTTCCGGGTCCAGGTGCGCCCAGGCGTAGTAAAGATGAGCCAGCTCAGGGTCGTGCAAAAGCGCATCCAGCAAATCCCGGCCGCCTTTCTCCTTGTCGGCGTCCCCGCTTGCAGCCATCCAATCGTGACCCGCTGAGAGGACTGGCACCTGAGAGGTGGGGTACGCGTAAGCGAACGGTGCTCCGCCCGATAGTGTCTTTTCCAGTTCAGACAGCGGGAACCCAGAATCCGTGGTAAGGAAAGCCCTTTGGGGATCCTCTGTCTCCAGGGAAGTGTTGGCCTGTCCGCAGTCCGTTCGCGTCCGGTACCCGAGCACTTGCAGTAACAGCTTGCCGTTCTCGCAATTGGAAACATGAATCACGCCGCCGGGCCCCGCCAAAGCTGCCAGCTCTCTCGCCTGCTGTACGTATCGCCTCAATAGCAGCAGGAACTCGGTTGGCGTACCCCTGCGGCCCGGACCCGTGTAGCCAATCAAGAAGATGTTGCGAGAAAGCAGCGGCATCACTTCGTCGGGAGAGACCTTCTGGCTGATCGCCGCCATTCGCAAAAACGAACGCATGGGGCCGGGGATCGTAACCGTCGCCTGGCCCGGCTCGACACCACTTTCTTTGGCTATCCTCGAATGAGCGGGAGGTGCGCCCCAAACGGTGGGGCGCTGGCTGGCACAAAGGCACACCAAAACCGCGAATGGGACTGAAAGGTGCAGGGACCGTTTCATCGCTGCCGCTCGCCCCGAAACTTCTCGATATCCCGCACTACTCCTCTGGGCGGAGCCGCGAGATTCGTCTTCCCTTAGCGCCGAAAGCCTAGCCCTCCTCCCCGATTGTGTCAAGTCACTGTTGTGTTAAATCACCTGCCCCTTCCAGGCCAGCGTCGCTTCACGCCGTTGTTGACTTGCCCTTGAATTGCGGCGCGAAAACTTCCCTCACGAAAGTTTCAAACGTGGTCGGCGTCGTGTTCTCCATCGTGCGCTTCTCGCGCGCCGCCATGTGTCCGGAGTTGATTGCCTCGGCCATCTCCAGAATCAAATCCGCCACATTTTGCGACGTGCCTGTCTCCGTCAACGCCTTCCGTACTAGGTCGTTTGGCAATTGCTTGTAAGCAAGGCCGGGTCTGCCGATCTCCGCGCCGATGATGGACGCGGCCTCGCTCATGCTGAGATCACGCTGCCCCAGAAGCTCATGTGTCTGCTGTCCGCTGAAATGCAGCCCGATCAGGGCTTGCGCCGCATAAGCGCCGATGTCCTGCGTGGCAATCAACGGCAGCGTAACGTCGGCCCGCACCGGACCTGCCGCCGCTCCCAAAGACTTGATGATTCCAATCTGTGCGAGCGTGTTCTCCATGAAGTATCCGGCCCGCAAGTGCAGGACGTTCAACCCGGATATCGCATTCAGCCTTCTCTCCAGATTGTGCAGCCCTACCACGGGACCTGTGCCTTTGGCCTTATCCGCGCCGAAACTGCTCAATGAAATCGCGTGTTTCACTCCTGCTTTCTCGATCGCCGCCGTCACGGAGTCCGTAATGCCGTCCTGCTCCTTGCGATAGTCTGGGCTCGTCATGCTGGGGGGAAGCATCACGAAGACGCCCTCTGCGCCCTCGAAGCCTTTTGTCAGCGCTGTTCCCTCGGTCAAATCGCACACGAAAAGCTCCGCTCCGCGCGCTTTCAGGCGCTGCAGTCGCTCCGCGCTTCTCCCCACCGCCCGGACTTTCTTTCCTGCGTCGAGCAGCTTCTCGGCCAGCACATGCCCGCATTTTCCGCTTGCTCCGGTAATCACATACATGGCAATTCCTCCGTTTTCTCGTTTTTCACTCGATTTGTTTGGATTTGGTGAAGGTCAATCAGACGCTCGCGGTCGCTTGCACCGGACCCGCGTTGAGGTTATCTGTGATGCCTTGCGATCGGGTAAGTCGTTAGCAGCGCGCTGGTGGCGTTGCGAAGGATATTCAGCCGCTTCCACAGGTGCGGCCTTCTAACCCGCCGCAGTGTAGTCCCATCAATGCGGCTTTGGCCGCTGATCCCGCGAACCTGGTATTCCCACGCCGCGTGATGCGAGACTCGCCCATTCTTCACCCGTTTCCGTTCGAAATCAAGTTCACCCAATTCGCGGAAATGATATTCTCTGCGGCAGCAGCCGTGGGCGAACGCTGCGCCGCGCTTTAGATGCCCACCTCTCTTCCGGAGCCTAGCATGAGCGCTCTTTTCCGGACTATCATCGTTTTCCTATCCGCACTCGCAGTATCCCTGGCTCCAACCTTGTGCCAGGAACAGCACCAACATCCGGTGCCCGAGAAACTCGGTGAAGCGTCCTTTCCCGTGTCCTGTTTGCCTGCTGCTCAGAAGCCGTTCAATCAGGGTGTGGCTCTCCTGCATTCATTTGCCTACTCTGCGGCGGAAAAAAGATTTCTCGATATCGCGCGGGACGATCCGAAGTGCGCCATGGCCCACTGGGGCGTGGCCATGTCTTATTACCACCAGCTGTGGGAGCCTCGGATTACACCGGAAGACTTGCAACGCGGACGATTGGAAATCACGAAAGCGGAGACCCTCGGGGGCGCTTCCCCGCGCGAACAAGGATTTATCGACGCGCTGGCCCTGTTTTACAAGGATGCGCCTCGCGTCGCTCAGTCGACAAGACCGCTCGCCTATCAAAGAGCCATGGCCGGCGTCGCGGCTCGCAACCCCAACGATCGCGAATCCCAGATCTTCTACGCGCTCGCGCTGCTCTCGACCGCATCCTCCACCGACCGGAACCACACGAATCAGAAACTTGCGGCTTCGATTCTCGAACCTTTATTCAAGCAGTATCCCCAGCACCCCGGCGTCGCTCATTACCTGATTCACGCGTATGACAGTCCAGAGCTCGCAACGCGGGGATTACCTGCGGCTCGCGCGTACGCGCGGATTGCCCCCTCCGCTCCGCATGCCCTGCATATGCCTTCTCACATCTTTACTCAGCTCGGACTTTGGCAGGACTCTATCCTTTCCAATATCGCCGCGCGCGCTGCCGCTCATCAGCAGAAAGATATCGGTGAAGAACTTCACTCCATGGATTTTCTAATGTATGCGTATCTTCAGGCAGGGCGCAACGCTGAAGCCTCCCGGCTTCTTCAAGAGTTGCGGGAGATGCCGGATCTTCCGGTCAGCCAGTTCAAGGTTGGCTACGCCGCCACTGCCATTCCGGTACGCTACGCCGTCGAACGTCGTGAATGGGCTGAAGCGGCCGCGATTCCCCCGAAACCGGGTAGTCCGCCCGAGGTTCTGGCGATCACGTATTGGTGTCGCGCGATTGGCCTGGCCCGCAGCGGAAAGCCGGATGCGGCGGCGCCAGAGCTTCGAAAACTGAACCAATCACTCACGCAACTTCGCGAAAAAAACGACGATTACTGGACCACGCAGGTGGAAATTCAATTGGAAGAAGCCAAGGCCTGGATTGCCCATGCCGGCGGGCGGGGAAACGCGTCCGTGTCCATGTTGCGCGCTGCCGCGGAAAAAGAAGAGAGTTTGGAAAAGCGCCCGGTTACGCCAGGTCCCATCGTCCCGGCGCGCGAGCAACTTGCCGATTTGCTCTTGGAACTGAATCGGGCTCCCGAAGCTCTCCGGGAGTTTGAAGCATCGCTCGCGAATACACCTCGACGCCGAGGTGGTCTGTTTGGTGCGGCTCGCGCCGCGGAAATGGCTGGAGATTCTACGAAGGCCGGCGAGTTCCAGAAGCAGTTCCTGGCACTGAGCTCACCCACAGCGAACTGAATCGCAAACTAACTCTGTAGGCGACCGCTCATGCCAGGGTTTTGAATTACTTGACCGCGGTTTATGCGGGAATTCTTCAGCGAATTCCGAGGAATGTGAACAGCGTCTCCAGCGCGCGCTCGTCCGCCTCACGGATCATCTCGTACACAACCACAATCGCGCGCTTCGCCTTCTGAACCTCTTCGATGCACACTCGAACCACTCGTCCCGGGATCATGCGCGAAATAATACTGGCCACTCCTTGCTTCATCAATGGCCAATCACAACAAGAATTGTCGTACCCGTCATCCCCTTTGATCCAACCTCGGCCCGAAAAGTTGCGCCAATAATCCCACCGAAAATAGTCCACAGGGATCCCTTGACAAAACGGAATCGCTCTTGTGCTAACTTGAGTCAGGGCAGCTCTTGGGCCCAGAAAGGACACTGCATGACGCAGGGCCGCACTACTAAGAAGCGCAGCCGCCACGAGTGTCTTTCTCGTTGGCCTGAGAGAGCGCGGTTCTTGACCCTCGGCGACACGAACGCCGCGACACTGTCCCCTTCCCGCAGTTCTAATCGACAGATGAGCCGATTAGAACGTGATCCAACTCATAGAAAACAAAGGGTTGGATACATGTCTAATCGACACTTTCGCGAGACCCCGGTTCATACTGATTTGCTCAGACCCTTGCATTTGACCGCCCTCCGCGCGTCCCCTAGAATCGAAAGTTGTCGCGCCCGACCCGCCACTTCGGGCCAAGCAGGAGCGACCCCATGAGCATCAGCCAAATCGAGAAGGCGAAGACATTCCGGGCGCTGCACAAGTTGCCTGCCACTCCGGGGGCGCCGACGGAGGCTTCCCGACCAGGCGCGTTCGTCATCCCCAACCCGTGGGACGCGGGTAGCGCGCGCGTTCTCGCGGCCTTGGGTTTCCGAGCGCTTGCCACCACCAGCGCAGGCTTCGCGTTTTCCATCGGACGACAAGACGGCGCGGTGACGCGCGACGAGGTGCTCGCACACTGCCGTTCGATCGCGGACGCGACCGATTTGCCGGTCGCCGCGGACCTCGAAAATTGCTTCGGTGACGATCCGAAGACCGTTGCAGAAACCATTCGCCTTGCGGGCGCCACGGGAATCGTTGGCGGCTCGGTGGAAGATGCGAGCGGCGACGATCGCCATCCGATCTACGACCACAAGCTTGCTGTGGAACGCGTTGCGGCCGCAGTCGAGGCCGCGCGGGCGCTGCCGTTTCCCTTCACGCTCACGGCGCGCGCCGAAAATTTCCTTCATGGCCGCCCCGATCTCAACGATACGATCCGCCGTCTTCAGGCGTTTGCCGAGGCTGGCGCCGACGTCCTCTACGCGCCCGCCCTACCCAGCCTCGAAGCAATCAAGCGAGTCTGCGCCGCCGTCGCCCCGCGGCCGGTCAATGCGCTGGCGGGAATCAAAGGGCTCGCGTTTTCCGCCGATGAGCTTGCTGCTGTGGGTGTGCGCCGCATCAGCCTCGGCGGAGTGTTGTCGCGGGTGGCGTTCGGAGCTTTGATAGGCGCCGCGCAGGAAATGAAAGACAAGGGAACATTCAGCTTCGTCGAGCAAGCGGCACCCAGCGTCAAGATTGCCAGCTATATGGCGCCGAAGAAAACTCAAGCAGGAACGGCATAGGAAAAATGTTCGAAACGCTCACTGAAAAACTGCAGCGCGCTTTCAAAAACCTGCGCGGCCAGGGCAAGCTTACCGAGGAGCACCTGGACGCCGCCCTCGGCGAAATTCGTGAAGCCTTGCTTGAAGGCGACGTCAATCTCGGCGTCGCGGACGATTTCATCGCCCAGGTCCGCCAGAAGGCTCTCGGCTCGGAAGTTTTGCTTCAGCTCTCGCCTGATCAGCAAGTCGTCAAAATCGTTCGCGACGAGCTTGCCGAACTTCTCGGCCGCGAGGCGCGCCCCCAATTTTCTTCGCGGCCGCCGTCAGTTTGGCTGATCTGCGGACTGCAAGGCTCCGGCAAGACCACCTCCACCGGGAAGCTCGGAAAATGGCTCGCTGAACACGGGCATCGCCCCATCGTGGTTTCCACCGACGTGTATCGTCCTGCCGCCCGGGAACAGCTTGCGCAAGTCGCCAAAGCCACCAGCACTCCGATCTGGCCCGGCACGGGAACCGAC
>DATDMO010000323.1:0-8272 GCA_036518755.1 Candidatus Acidiferrales bacterium
ATCCGGCGCACCGGGTTCAGCTTTAGCTTTACGCCAAAATCGCGAATGGCTTGCTCCGGCTCGATGAATGTCCGGCCCACGTAGTGGTTTCGAATCAGTCCCATACGGAATGGAATTCGAGACTCCGCCGCGTAACCCACCGCCGCTGGTACACCGGAATCCGGCACCGGCGTCACAATGTCCGCCTCCACGGGGTGCTCGCGGGCCAGCAGGCGCCCGAGGCGTTCGCGGCTCTGATTCACCGGGCGAGAGAAGATCACGCTATCGGGCCGCGAAAAGTAGACATGCTCGAAAATGCAGTATTGGTGCGGCTTTTCCGGGGCAAAGCGAATCGACTCAATGCCGCCGCGGGAAATCCGCACCATCTCGCCGGGCTCGACTTCGCGGACGTACTCGGCGTCGATCAAATCAAAGGCGCACGTTTCCGAAGCCACCACCCAAGCGCCGTCAAAGCGTCCGAGGACGAGCGGACGGAAGCCTCGCGGATCGCGGATTGCGTAGATTTCATCACGAGTCAGCACGACCAGGGAGTATGCTCCTTCCACTTGATTCAGCGCGTCGGCCAAGGCGCCCGAAAAATTGCGCGCCGCGCTTCGCGCCACCAGGTGAACGATCACTTCAGTGTCGCTGGTCGTCTGGAAAATCGAGCCACGGTGCTCGAGGCGGCGACGCAGTTCGATGGCGTTGGTCAGGTTGCCGTTGTGGCCGAGCGCGATTTTGCCCTTGTTGCAATCGATCATGATTGGCTGGGCATTCAGGAGGGTTGTATCGCCCGCGGTGGAGTAACGCGTGTGTCCGATGGCGGCCGACCCGGGGAGGCGCGAAATTACCTCAGGCGTGAAAATTTCCTGCACGTGGCCTACGGCTTTGTGGGTGTAGAGGTCCACGCCGTCGGATGACGCGATTCCTGCCGATTCCTGCCCGCGATGCTGCAGCCCGTAAATTCCGAGATAAGCGAGTTTCGCGGCCTCGGGATGTCCCAGAATGCCAAACACGCCGCAATGGTCGTGGAAATGGTCGTCTTCGACTTGGTTCAAGTTGTTCACACGAAATCGGGATAGCTCGCCCCGCAAAAGGTCTTCGCTCACGATCCGCTCTCGACGGCCTTACCGAGCGATTCCGCCCAAATTTTTCGAAAGGAATTCACGTCACCTTTTATCGCAGGTTCACCATTACATTGGATGCAAAAATCACCGCGAATAACAGTACCGATATCCTGAGCTTTAACCTTACATTGTGCCGCAATTTCATTCACGCGGGCAAGCGACGCGGCAGAAAGCGATACTACCGCCCGCGCACCGCGCTCGCCGAAAAGCGCTGCTTCGGCGGGCAAGCCTGAGGCATCGAGCCTGATATCGGCGGATAGGTTGGCGCTATCGAAGCAGGATTCCGCGAGCGTGACGGCGAGGCCGCCGTCGCTAACGTCGTGTGCGGAGATAATCACGCGTTCGGTGGCGAGTTTCACAAGGCAATCGATCAGATTTTTCTCGGCCGCCAAGTCGATTGCGGGCGGCTTGCCGGCGACAACGCCGTGAATGACTTTCGCATATTCGGATGACGAGAATTCCACCGCTTCCGGAGATTCACCGCGCCGGCCACCATCGAGCAACATGATCAGATCACCCTCATTGTGGAAACCGGAGCGGAGGGCGCAATCGGCCTCTTCGATCAGGCCGAGAATGCCCAAAATCGGAGTCGGGTAGATTGGGCTACCGAGAGTTTCGTTGTAAAAGCTGACGTTGCCGCCGGTGATCGGGGTTCCCAGCGCCAGGCAGGCTTCGGTCACGCCATCGATTGCCTCGCTGAATTGCCACATTACTTCAGGCTTTTCGGGATTACCGAAGTTCAGGCAGTTTGTGGCTGCGATGGGGCGTGCACCGGTGCAGGCGACGTTTCGAGCGGCCTCCGCGACTGCATGCATCGCGCCGAGGCGCGGCGAAAGAAAACACCAGCGGCCGTTGCCGTCGGTGGAAAGAGCAATGGCGCGCTTCGTTTCCTTCAATCTCAGGACCGCGGCATCGGCGGGGCCGGCGCGCGTGTTGGTGCGCACCATCGAATCGTACTGCTCCGTGATCCAAGCCTTCGAGGCGATTGACGGCGAAGCGAGCAAACGCCGAAACTTTTCGGTGAAGTCGGTTCCTTCCGCCGCAAATTTTACGAGTTTCCTCGTCAGCGCCGCCGGGACGGAAGGCGCCGCGATCGGCCGATTGTAGCGAGGCCCTTCCTCGGCGAGCGCGTGCGCGGGAATCTCCGCCGCGACTGCGCCATGGTTTAGCACGCGCAGCTTGCCGTCGCCGGTGACGCGGCCGATCTCAACTGCATCGAGTCCCCACTTGTGAAAGACGTCAAAAACCGCGCGCTCGCGGCCGCGTTCGGCAACGAGCAGCATGCGCTCCTGCGATTCGCTGAGCATGATGTCGTAGGGCGTCATGCCGGTCTCGCGCTGGGGGACGCGCGCAAGGTCGATTTCGATTCCCGCGCCGCCTCGCGACGCCATTTCAGCGCTGGAACTCGTCAAACCGGCTGCACCCATATCCTGAATGGCGACGACGGCGCCAGTATGCATCGCTTCGAGGCACGCCTCGAGCAGCAGCTTTTCCATGAATGGATCGCCCACTTGCACATTGGGCCGTTTTTGCTGCGACTCTTCGCTAAACTCGGCCGAAGCGAGCAGCGACGCGCCGTGAATTCCGTCGCGTCCGGTTTTTGCGCCCACGTAGATCACGGGATTTCCTGCGCCGTGCGCGCGCGCGTAGAAGAGCTCGTCTTTGCGCGCAATGCCGAGAGCGAGCGCGTTGACGAGGGGATTATTCGAGTAGCAAGGCTCGAACATCACCTCGCCGCCGACCGTCGGCACGCCGAAGCAGTTGCCATAAAATCCGATGCCGCGAACGACGCCATCCAAGATACGGCGATTGGCAGCAATTTCCGGAGGCGTGGCGTTTGCAGCGGAAGGTCCCGGCGTAATCGGCCCAAATCGCAGAGAATCGAGGACCGCAATGGGCCGCGCGCCCATCGTAAAAATATCGCGCAAGATTCCACCCACGCCGGTGGCAGCGCCTTGAAACGGTTCGACGAAGCTGGGATGGTTATGCGATTCGATTTTGAAGACGGCAACGAGACCATCGCCGATATCGACGACGCCCGCGTTTTCACCAGGTCCTTGCACCACGTGCCGACCCTGGGTTGGGAGGCGCTTCAAGTGCACTCGTGAAGATTTATAGGAGCAGTGCTCGCTCCACATGACGCTGAAAACGCCAAGCTCGGTGAAATTCGGATCGCGTCCCAGGATTTTCTGAATGCGGGAGTATTCGTCTGGCGTTAAACCGTGCTCAGCTGCGATCTGCTGCGTGACTTTGATCTCAGCATCCACCGTTGTCATAGGAGACTTCGTGGCTCCGTCGAGCGCGATCCAGGAGAAGCGTGAATTCTCGCAGTAAATTTGAGGACGCGCAAGAAGCAACCCGGCGTCGCGGCGAGTCTTAATCCATATCTCGGGGCGGCGGCAACGAATCGCCCGGCATAGAAAGGCGCGGCAAACGGTCTGACTCGATGGGGAGAGTCTCTTGACAGCCACACCTCCCGGCCTAACATGGTTATTGTGAAGGGCACGAGTCTATCGAACATTGACGGAACGGCAAACCGGGTCGCTGCTTGGAAAGTCTTTCGGACGCATCGCCTTGACAGAGAGTGCGGCATCGTATTACCTAGCACGCGGCAAATTCCAATTGAGGGTCTCGTATGATTCTGGCTCGCTGGTTGTGTGCGGCAAGTTTGTTCTGCGTGTTGCTGGTGAGCGTCGCGCGAGATCCAGTTCCCGCCGTTGCGCAAGCTCCTCAAAATGGTGCTAAGGAGGAGACTCACGGCTCACCGGCCGACAAGCTGACGCCTGCCGATATTGCGCAGGGCAAGCAGATTTTTGCAGCGCAGTGTGCCGGGTGCCATGGGTTTGACGGCAGCGGGCAGCTCGGTCCGAATCTTCACGGAGTGGAAGAGCGAAGGGGGGACGCGGGAATTTTTTCAGTAATTCGAAATGGAACTGGCGCCATGCCGCCCGTGATGTCCCTGAATGACCAGCGCGTGTGGCAAGTGGTGGGATTCGTTCGCACTCTGGGAGAGACCGCGCCCGTAGAAGCGGCGAAAGGGGATGCGACAAAGGGCAAGACGGTATACGAAGCGAATGGTTGCGCTACTTGCCACGCGATAGCAGGACAGGGAGGCGGAGTAGGGCCGCAGCTGACGACGATTGGGAAAACACGGCCGCCGAAATACTTTTACGAATTTCTCCGCGATCCCGGAAAGAATCCGCCAGCCGACACTTCACTTCCAGAGCGCGGCCAGAGCGCAGGTTATTTGCTGGTGCACGTCGTCACGAAGGATGGACACGAGATGACGGGCATTCGTGTGAATGAGGATACGTTCACGATTGTGCTGCGCGACGTGGGAGGGCACTTCTATTCGTTCGACAAGACCAAGTTGAAGACGATCGAGCCGCTGCCTGGGAAAACGGTAATGCCGAGCTACGGCGAGCTTTCTGCGACTGATATGGAGAATCTGGTCGCGTACCTATCGAGTCTGAAAGGGGCCCAATGAGAGCCGCAAAATATTTTGTGATGGTGATGGCGCTGTGCTGGGCAATCCCGAGCTTCGCGCAAGTTCCTTACGAGCGGCTTTTGAATTCGGACGCGGAGCCGCAAAACTGGTTGATGTACGGCGGCAACTATGCCTCGCAGCGATTTTCGGGGCTGAAGGAGATTACGCCGGAGAATGCGCAGAATCTGCGCGTGGCGTGGGTCTATCAGATGCGCGGCGGAGGCGTGATGGAATCGTCGCCGCTGATCGTGGACGGCGTCATGTACATCACGGAGCCGCCGAGCAACGTGACGGCGCTCGACGCGCGGACGGGAAAGCCTCTGTGGCATTACGTTCCCCACGTGCCGCGGGATTTTGTGCCGGTTGGGCTTTTCCCCACGAACCGCGGCGTGGCGATTCTAGGCGACAAGCTCTATTTGGCGACGATTGACGATCACCTGATCGCGCTTGATGCGAAGAGCGGTGTGGTGCGGTGGAACTCGCTGGTTGCCAACAAAGATGACGGTTACGCGATCACCCAGGCGCCGCTGGCGATTGACGGCAAGATTGTCGTCGGAGTGGGAGGCGGTGAGGCGGGCGCCCACGGATTTTTGAGTTGCTTCGACGCAAATGACGGAAAACTGCTGTGGCAGACTTACACCGTGCCGCGTAGCCCAAGCGATCCCGGCGCGAACACGTGGGCCGACGGAAGCTGGTCGAATGGCGGCGGAACGACATGGAACACAGGCTCCTACGATCCGGATTTGAATCTGATCTATTGGGGGACAGGAAATCCCGTGCCAGACTGGAATGGGGAAGGGCGCATGGGCGACAACTTGTTCACATGCTCGCTGATCGCTCTCGATGCGGATACCGGAAAAATGAGGTGGTATTTCCAATTCTCGCCACACGAGACGCACGACTGGGATTCCTCCGAGCCACCGATACTGTTTAATGCGTCCATCAATGGAAAGTCCCGCAAGCTCGTGGCATTGGCAAATCGCAATGCCTTCTATTACGTGCTCGATCGCGTAACGGGACAATTCATCACCGGCGTGCCCTTCGCGAAGCAAACTTGGGCGAAGGGACTTGATGCCAAGGGCCGGCCGATCAAGTTGCCAGCCAGGCTAATCGAGCCGAGTGTTGAAGGAACGCTGGTGTATCCGACGCTTACCGGAGCCATCAACTGGACCAGCCCGTGCTACAGCCCGATCACCGGATTGTTCTACGTCAATGCGCGCGATGGCGGCGCCTATTACATCAAGGGCGAGCGGAAGTTCGAAAAGGGGAATTCGAACGGCATCGTAGGAGGTGGAGGTGGCGGGTCGCGCCCTGGCCCAGCGGAAGAGACAACCACTTCCATTCGAGCGCTGAACGCAACCACGGGGGAAAAGAAGTGGGAATACAAAATGGTCGGCGACTCGTGGACCGGAACGTTGGTCACCGCGGGCGGCGTAGTGTTTTCGGCGGATGCCGCTGGGAATTTCTTCGCGCTCAATGCAAACACCGGCGAGCCGCTGTGGCATCTGTTGCTGGGATCGTCCGTGCGATCGAATCCCGTGTCCTATGCGGTGGACGGCAAGCAATACATTGTCGATTCAGCCGGCAATTCGGTGTTCGTGTTCGCTTTGCCTTAGGGAGCGACAGGAAAGACAAATGGCGAGAGAATTCTCTCGTGTAACGAAAATATGAAGCAGACGTCAAAATTTGTGGGGGAGTTTCGATGAATGTAACTCGCTGGTGTGGGGCAGTTCCGGTCACGGCTGTGGCAATTTTGCTCCTAGTGCCTGCGGCGACGGCACAGTTTGGCGGGCCGCCCGCGGCACATGGCCCGCGTCCGAGGACGACGCCCGAGAGCATTGCAGCAGGTAAGGCCATATTCGAAGGCACCTGCGCCAATTGCCACGGCATTGATGGAAGCGGCGCAAACGGTCCGAACATCCGCGATGCCGGTACGCGGCTAGGTCCGGAAGCCCTGTATCAAACTCTCCACACCGGAGTATTAGGCTCAGGTATGCCCTCTTTTTCAAGTCTTGGGGAAGAAAAGCTTTGGGAATTGGTTGATTACGTCAGTTCCTTCGGGCAGGCAGCCGGTGCCGCAGCGACGGGCGATCCTCAAAAAGGAAAGGCTATCTATGACGCCAACGGTTGTTCCAGTTGCCACATGATTGATGGGCAAGGCGGCAGCTCCGGTCCGGATCTGAGCAAGGTAGGAACGATCCGATCGGCCGCTCTCCTACGCCGGATCTTGTTGGACCCTGGCGGAAACCTCCCAACCGGCAATGACCTTCAAGAACGAGCACAATACCCCGCATACGAGATGTACCGCGTGGTGATGAAGGACGGGAAAGAGCTTCTTGGCACGCGCGTGGACGAGGACTCGTTCACAATGCAATTGCGCGATGAGCACGGGAACATCCACTCGATTCAGAAATTCGACGTGAAGGAGATTGAGCGAGTGCCGGATAAGAGCTTTATGCCCACCTATAAGGGCAAGGTTACGGACGAGCAGTTGAATGACCTGGTGGCCTATCTAGCCAGCCTGGGAGGGGCAAAGTGAAAACGACCAAGCCTGTTGTTTGCAGTTTTGCCGTGCTCGCTTTGCTGCTGGGTTTGGGACTTGTATGCGCGGCGCAAGATGATATCAGTGTAACTTACGACGAGATTTTGCACGCCTCCAGCCATCCGAGCGAGTGGCTCACTTACGGCGGCAATTACTCCTCACAGCGGTTCTCGGAGCTGAAGCAGATTAACAAGCAAAACGTGAACACTTTAAAGCTGCGCTGGGTTTACCAGCTTCGGCGAACGGGCATCTTCGAATCTTCTCCCATCGTTGTGGACGGCGTCATGTATGTGACAGAGCCGCCGACCACGGTGACGGCCCTCGACGTGCGCACCGGAAGACCCATCTGGAGATGGACTGCCGATCTCCCCAAAAATCTGCTGACCATCGGACTCTTTCCCACGAACCGCGGGGTGGCCGTTCTGGGAGATACCGTTTATGTAGCAACGATTGACGCGCATCTTGTCGCACTGAACGCGAAAACAGGCGCCATGCGATGGAGTGTAGAAATTGGAGACAACAAGAGGGCTGTGGCCATCACGCAGGCTCCGCTTGCCATCAACGGCAAGATCATCGTCGGCATGGGTGGCGGTGAAGGCGGTTTACGCGGGTACATCGACGCCTATGACGCGAAAGACGGCAAGCGACTCTGGCGGCTCTACACGATTCCAACCAAGGGCGAGCCGGGGGTGGAAACTTGGGAAGGCGATAGCTACAAGTATGGCGGCGCAACCACCTGGAACACCGGGGCGTACGATCCTGAACTGAACACGCTCTACTGGGGCACCGGCAACCCCGCGCCTGATTGGAACGGCGACATGCGTAAGGGCGACAACCTGTATTCGTGCTCGCTCCTGGCCATTGACGCCGATACAGGAAAGATGAAATGGTATTTCCAGTTCTCGCCGCACGAGACGCACGATTGGGACTCGTCTGAGCCGCCGATCCTATTCGACGCAGTAATCAACGGCAAGAAACGCAAGATTGTGGCTCAGGCGAATCGCAACGCCTTCTACTATGTCCTTGACCGTGAGACCGGCCAGTTCCTTGCGGGCGCTGCTTACGCCAAGCAAACTTGGGCAAAAGGGCTGGACGCGAAAGGACGGCCGATCGAGATGCCGAATATCGACCCGACCA
>DATDMO010000324.1:0-8316 GCA_036518755.1 Candidatus Acidiferrales bacterium
CGTGCCAAATTTAATTGTGTCGCGCGAAACACTGCGGCTGGTTCTGAGGTGATGAGACAATGTCGCCTCCTGTTGTGTTTCCGTTCGATTACGCTTTATCTTCCCGCCCACGCACGTTTCATTTCTTGCTCGAATCGGCAAGTTTCATAGCAGACGTGATAGCCGTTTCTGTTCCAGCCATTTCACAATTTTGCCCACCTCCTGCGAGCGATCCCGGGGACAAAGCAGAATCGCATCTTCGGTCTCCACTAGAACGAGATTGCTCACGCCGATTGCGCTGACAAATTTGTTCGGGCTCCAGAAATAGTTGCCCTTCGCGTCGAACGTGAACGATGGTCCGGCCGAAACGTTTGCGCCGCGCTTTGCCGCCAACAACTCATAGACAGCCGCCCACGAGCCGATATCACTCCAGCCGACCTTGGCCGGTATGACGAACACCCCCGCCTCATCCGTGCCAGTACCCCGCTTTTCTCGATGCGTCGCGGGCTCCATGAGGGCGTAGTCGACCGAGATATCCTCCAGACGCCTATAAATTCGTCGCAACGCTGGGTCGTAGCGTGGCGTGCCGACGGTTTTGCCCAGTTCACTCAGCTCCCCGTGAGTGGCAGGAAGAAATTTCCTCAAATTTTCAAGGAATGTCGAGACCCGCCAGAAAAACATCCCGGCGTTCCAAAGGTACTTTCCCGATGCCACATATTTCCGAGCAAGTGGCAGCTTGGGTTTCTCCGTGAAGCGCTGGACTAAATATGTCCCCACACCACGCAGCGTGCTGGCTCTGGCCCCGCGTTCGATATACCCGTAACCGGTCTCGGGTCGGGACGGCTCTATGCCGAGCACCACAAGATTCCCCGGCACTCGCGCCAAATCGAGCGCGGCTCGTACCAAGCTGCGATACAGTGGCGCGTTGGCGATGTAGCTATCTGCCGGCAGCACCGCCATCAGCGCATCGCCATATTCGCGTGCCAGGTGAATCGCCGCTAAGCCGATGGCTGCGGCCGTGTTGCGTCCGACGGGCTCCGCCAAGATGTGTGCAGCCGGAACCTCGCGCAGCTCTCTCTCCACCACCCGCGCTTGCCCCTCGTGCGTGACCACCCAGACGTTGCTCGGTGGGATCAGAGGCTGGAGCCGCGCAGTCGTCTCGCGCAACATCGTTTCGCGGCCCACGATGTTCAACAACTGCTTCGGTGTGCGCATGCGGCTGCGCGGCCAAAAACGCGTGCCCCGCCCTCCCGCGAGCAGCACCGCGCACAACGGAAGTTCGTTGCCTTTCACACTACTTCGCCCGCCGATTTTCATGAGCGCTATAGTAGCGGACTACCTGCCGCGATAGGAAGTCGCGGCGCGAAAGAGGTTCTTGTGTGGTGTCGCACGCTGAATTGGACTATAACTACGCTTTTGGAGTCGACTGGCTGCAAACGCCTTGCGGATTCGCATTTGAAGGACGCACGAAGGAGTTACTTTCATGAGGCTTCGGAATTGGACCAGAAGATTTTCCCGTCGTGGCTTTCTTGCCGGCAGCGCCGCCACGGTTGCCGCCGTCGCCGCTTCCGGCGGAACCGTGCTCGAGGAAGCGCAAGTTGATCCAGTTGACGATAGCCATGGGTCGCAAACGGAAAGCGCTCGCACGCTCGTGAAATTCACGCGAGACCTCTTCCCGCACGACCGCCTCGATGATTCATTCTACGCAAGAGCCATCATGTCTTTGCAGACAGAGGCCGCAAGAGATCCCTCCACCAGACGGCTGCTCTACAGCGGCGTCGATCAGCTCAATCGTCTCGCCATGGCGGCCTCCGGCAAAACGTACGCGGAAGTCCACGACGAGAACACGCGAGTGGCGATCATCAAGAAAATCGAAAACGGCGCATTCTTCAAGAAGGTTTACGACGACACAATCGTCGGACTTTACAACCAGCCCGAAGTCTGGCCGACGTTTGGCTACGAAGGGCCGTCATCCGCGAAAGGTGGCTACCTACACCGTGGATTCAACGACATCTCTTGGCCGGATAAGGCGTGAGGATTCCATGCCCGCAAAATTTGACCTTAACGATTCATCTGCTGTGGTGATCATCGGTTCCGGCGCTGGCGGTGGAACGCTGGCGAACGAGCTTGCGCAAAAGGGCATCTCGTCGGTCGTGCTTGAGGCCGGAAGACGCCTCGAGATCAGTGACTTCAAGAACGATGAAGACGCCATGTTCGCCCTCTTCACCTGGTTCGACCCGCGCACCGCCTCGGGCTCATGGTACGTTGCGAAAACATCCCCTGATCTGCCCGCGTGGACCTGCAAACTCGTTGGTGGCACCACCGTGCATTGGGGTGCCTGCGCGCTGCGCATGAAGGAATACGAGTTCAAGCCGCGCACTCGCTACGGCGAAATTTCGGGCGCCAACCTCCTCGATTGGCCCATCGATCTCCACGAGATGGAGCCATATTACGACCGCGCCGAGCTGAAGATGGGCGTCACCGGCACGCACGGCCTTCCGCGCTTACCCGCTAGCAATCACGGTAAGGTTCTTTTTGCGGGTGCGAAGAAAATCGGCTACACGAAATTCGAAACCACCAACATGGCCATCAATCCGGTGCCTCGCGATGGCCGCGCCTCCTGCCAGCAGACCGGCTTTTGCGTCCAGGGTTGCACGTTCGGCGCGAAGTGGTCCACGCTTTACACCGAAATCCCCAGGGCGGAGGCCACGGGCAAAACCGAAATCCGCCCTGAGTCGCAGGTCCTCCGTATCGAGCACGATGCCTCGGGAAGAGTTACAGGCGTGGTCTACGTAGATGGCAAGGGCGTCATGCAACGTCAGAAGGCGCGCATCGTCGCGCTCGCCGCTAATTCAATCGAAAGTCCGCGCCTGTTGCTGAATTCCTCTTCGAGCAAATTCCCGCAGGGCTTGGCGAATTCCTCGGGTCAAGTCGGCAAGAACTACATGCGCCACATGACCTCCACCGTATTTGCGATCTTCGATAAGCCCGTTCACATGTATCGCGGCACCGCACAATCCGGAATTGTGATGGACGAGGCGCGCCTCGATACCAAGCGCGGTTTCGTTGGCGGCTATCAGATGGAGTTGCTGCCGCAGGGCCTGCCCAGCTTCGCTCAAAATATCGTGCCCGGCGCGTGGGGACGCGACCGCGCTTCGATTATCGATAACTACTCGAATATTGCCGGCGTCTGGCTGATCGGCGAAGACTTGCCGCGCGAGACCAATCGAATCACTCTGCACCCGTCTCGAAAAGATAAATTCGGGATGCCCATTCCCAACGTGCACGTGGACGATCATCCCAACGATCTCGCCATGCAGAAGCACGCCATCGGTCAAGCTGATGCCCTATATAAATCGATCGGCGCCAAGCGCACCGTTCACCGCCTGCCGTTTCCCTCAACCCACAATATGGGAACGAATCGCATGTCCGAAAAGCAGCGTGATGGTGTTGTGAACCGCTACGGCCAAACCCACGATATTCCCAACCTGTTCATATCCGATGGCAGCCAGTTCACCTCCAGCAGCGGAGAAAATCCCACACTGACCATCGTCGCCCTCGCCATCCGTCAAGCCGAATTCATCGCCGATCAAATGTCCAAACACGTGATTTAGATGGTCGGTCGCAGCCGCGAAGTTAAGCTATCTCCTCCTAAATCTTTACTCCCAGACCCGGTTGACATCGCGCGCGGGCTGGTGCTAACGTGCTCCGCGTTGACCAAGAACCTCGTCTCCTCGGAGGTGACTCCATGCCTTATAAATTAACCGTAAATGGACGCCCTGCTACCGTCGACGTGCATGAGGATACACCCTTGCTATGGGTGATTCGCGACGTCCTCAATCTTCACGGCACAAAGTACGGTTGCGGAATGGCGCTCTGTGGCTGCTGCACGGTGCACCTAAATGGCGAGGCCGTGCGTTCCTGCACCACGCCGATCACTCACGCGGCCGGCAAGCATGTCACCACGCTCGAAGGCCTTTCCGAAGATGGCACTCATCCAGTACAGCTCGCATGGAAGGAAATTGACGTGCCCCAGTGCGGCTATTGTCAAGCCGGTCAAATGATGTCCGCCTCCGCACTGCTCGCGAAGAATCCCAAGCCCACAGACGCGGATATCGATGCGGCAATGGATGGCAACATCTGCCGCTGCGGCACCTATCTCCGCATTCGCAAGGCAATTCATACTGCGGCCGAAATCGCCGCAAAACGCACCAAGAAGCCAGCTGCTGTCGGGGTCTGAAGCGCCGACGGAATGTAACAAGGAGGCCTTATGGAATCCACACTCGTCAGCCGTCGATCTTTTCTTCGTGTGACAGCCTTGGCCGGAGGCGGCATGTTGCTGGCCTCCTATTTGGAACCTATTACCGAGGTGCTCGCCGCCCAATTTGGCCCGCCAGTTAAGCTGGTACCAGCTTCGTTCATCCGCATTGCGCCGGATGGTGTGGTCACCATCATGGCGAAGAATCCTGAGATCGGCCAGGGTGTGAAGACCATGCTGCCCATGCTGATCGCCGAAGAGCTCGATGCCGATTGGAAGGACGTTCGAGTCGAGCAGGCCGACCTCAATCCGAAGTATGGTTTGCAGATCGCTGGCGGTAGCACGGCCACGCCGATGAACTGGGAGCCGCTGCGCCAAGTAGGCGCGGGTGGCCGGCAGATGCTGGTCTCCGCCGCCGCACAAAGATGGGGAGTGCCGGAATCGGAATGCACCACCACTGCCGGTCGCGTGCATCACGTTGCCAGCAAGCGCTCTGCCGGTTACGGCGAACTCGCCGCAACCGCTGCCACTCTGACGCCTCCTGATCCGAATTCCCTCAAGATGAAGGATCCGAAGGACTACAGAATCATCGGCAAGACGACCCCCAACGTCGACATCGAAAAAATCGTCACCGGTAAACCGATTTTCGGAATCGACTTCACGACACCGGACATGCTTTTCGCCAACTTTCAGAAGTGTCCCGTGTACGGCGGCAAAGTCGCCACTGCGAATATCGAAGAACTAAAGACGCAGCCTGGCGTCCGCCATGCATTCGTCGTCGAGCCGGTGGGCGATTCCAGCGTGCTGGCTGGCGGTGTTGCGGTCGTTGCTGACACTTGGTGGCAGGCGCGCGCCGCAATGGGCAAGCTGAAAGTCACCTGGGACGAAGGCCCTACCGCCAAGCAGAGTAGCAAACTCTACGCATCCACCTCCGTGGAGTTGGCCCAGAAAGAACCTGGCCAGGTATTGCGCAAGGACGGTGACGCAGACGCGGCCTTTGGCAGCGCTCCGCACGTCGTGGAAGCTGCGTATTCATATCCGTTCCTTTCGCACGTCCCACTCGAGCCCCAAAACTGCTCCGCGTCTTTCAAGGATGGCAAACTTGAAGTTTGGGCGCCCAGTCAAACGCCTGCCAACGGCTTGGGACAAACTGCAAAGATTTGTGGCATTGATCCTAAGGACATCACCGTTCACCTCACCCGCGTTGGCGGCGGCTTCGGCAGGCGTCTCACCGACGACTACATGGTCGAAGCGGCCTATATCGCCAAGCAAGTCGGCGTGCCGGTGAAGTTGTTGTGGACCCGTGAACAGGATATGGCCCACGATTATTACCGGCCCGCGGGTTTTCACTTCCTCAAAGGCGCGGTCGGCGCCGATGGAAAAATCGTCGCGTGGCGCAATCACTTTGTCACCTTCGGTGAAAATGACCGCTTCGCGCAAGCCGCCGGTCTCTCCGGTGAGGAATTTCCGTCGCGCTTCATCCCCAATTTCTCGCAACTTTGCTCGATGATGCCGACTGGCGTGCCTACCGGTGCAATGCGCGCTCCGGGGAGCAATGCGATCGCGTTCGTGATGCAATCGTTCATTGATGAGTTGGCCCACGCAGCCGGCAAAGATCCGGTTCAATTCCGGCTCGATTTGCTCGCCACGACGCCTCTGCCGTCCGCTCCTCCGCCGAAGGGAACCCCGATCGCCTTCGCGCCGGTACCCTTCGACGCGCCCCGCATGAAAGGTGTGCTCGAGATGGTGGCCGAAAAATCCCGCTGGGGCGCACGCAAATTACCCGGAGACACCGCGATGGGCGTCGGTTTCCATTTCAGCCACCGCGGTTACTTCGCGGAGGTCGCGGAAGTTCGCGTCACCAAAGACACAAACGTGCGGGTCAATAAAGTCTGGGTCGCCGCCGATATTGGAAGCCACATCATCAATCCCGGCGCCGCCGAGAACATTTCCCAGGGCGCGATTATCGAGGCGATGAGCCACGCAATGGGCTACGAAATCACCATCGACGCCGGCCATGCGGTGCAGAGCAATTTCAACAACTATCCGCCCGTCCGCCTCACTCAGGCCCCACCGGAAATCGATGTCATGTTCCTGAAGTCTGACAATTCACCGACGGGGCTTGGCGAGCCGGCGCTGCCGCCAATGATTCCGGCTCTCACGAACGCAATTTTCACCGTCACCGGCAAGCGCGTGCGCTCGCTGCCTCTCCAGACTCAGGGCTTTAGCTGGGCGTAAGCGACGGGAAAATTAGCAAGGCGCGGCGCTGCTGGTAGATCCTCGATGACCAGTCCCGCGTATCTTAGGATCGCAACCGAAGAGGCCTACGCCCCACCTGAATTATTTGAGCGATATAGGAAGCTTCTTGAGGATGGCTCGCATAACGACCCCGGGTTCGCGAGCTTCATGGGCTTTTACCTCGATAATCCCGGCCCGCGCCTCACCGAGATTCGCGCCCAGATTCAGGATATCGGGCAGCGCCGCATCCGCGACATGGACGCGACCGGAATTGCCAAGCAAATTCTTTCGCTCACCTCGCCCGGCGTCCAAGTTTTCGATGCGCCAACCGCCGTCTCGCTCGCAACGTCATTCAACGATCAGCTTGCTGAGGCGATTCGCAAGCATCCCGACCGCTTTGCTGGACTCGCCGCGATTGCGACACAGGATCCCTCCGCCGCAGCGAAGGAACTGGACCGAGCCGTAAAATCTCTTCCCTTGAAGGGCGCGATCGTGAATTCTCATACCCGCGGTGAATATCTCGACGAGCCGAAATTCTGGGAAATTTTCGAGGCCGCTGAATCGCTGGGCGTCCCGATTTATCTGCATCCCAATACGCCCTCGCCTCGAATGATCGGCCCGTTCCTCGACCGCGGTCTTGACGGTGCGGTTTTTGGATTCGCCGTTGAGACGAGCCTCCACATTCTGCGAATCGTCTTCAGCGGCGTCTTCGACCGCTTTCCCAAATTGCGGATGGTAGTCGGGCACCTCGGCGAAGGCCTTCCGTATTGGTTCTTTCGGATCGATTTCATGCATCAGCGGCTCACCTCGAACAACCGCTACGCAAACGTTCCTAAGCTGCAAAGAAAACCCAGTGACTACCTGAAAGAGAATTTTTACGTCACCACCAGCGGAATGGCCTGGCAGCCACCCATTTTGTACGCGCAGTCCGTCCTCGGCGTGGACCGCGTCCTTTACGCGATGGACTATCCCTACCAATTTGTGCCGGAAGAAGTGAAGGTCACGGACGATCTCCCCGTCAGCGATGCTGACAAGAAAAAGCTCTACCAAACCAACGCTGAAACGGTTTTTGCGCTCTAGGTTCCCGCGGCAAACGCTGCGATGGGAATCGACTACGGTGGACGTTAATGCGACGGCCGGTAGCGCAGGTAAATGCCGTAGAGGGCCAGACCGAGCCCGCTCAAGAAGAGTAGAGGCAACAACAAGTTCGTTACCAGCGAGGGCACTGGCACAGGGATAGTCCACGGACTCATGCCCCGGGCAAAATAGCTAAGCGTCGCAGCTATGAGCATGAACAGGAGTCCACGGCGGATTCGATGTCCGCCTGCGGGGGATACTCCGGCGGTTTTAGGAAGCCGCTTTTCAGGCAGCGTCTCACGGCAATGGCTGCACTGTGTTAGCTGGTCGTAAACCAGCATTCCACAATATGGACATTCACGAAGCCCCATTTGTTGCCCCAAAAGAAGCCAGATTCAAACGTTACTTCCGTTACCGAGAGATTCCACTTTGATCGTAAGTCAGTGCAAACCTCGCTCCAAAACGCGATACACAATTCTAAACACTTAGTTGCTAGGGAAGTTCTTCGGTGCCCGAGATGGTGCCAAAACGTAACGGTCTGGGTGCCGACGGGAATAGGGCGAACCGGCAGAAACGGCCTTTTCGCTTCTTTATCACCTGTTCTTTGGGCCAGTCACTACGTCGGCTTCGTGCCGTGCTTTGGCGCCGGAATGCTCTCATCCTCTGCCGGTCGGGCGTCTTTTGATTTAGAATGCCAGCCGTTTCTCGTCGTCCCTTTCTCAGTGTGTCCATGGGAGGAAATTTATGCGGAGGCGCGAATTTCT
>DATDMO010000325.1:0-8100 GCA_036518755.1 Candidatus Acidiferrales bacterium
AAAGGAGTCGATGGCCGCGATGCAAAGCCACCAGCTCGAATCATTTGGGCTGACGATCAGCCAGTACCGAGTGATGGAGATGCTGCTACGCGGAGGTCCGATGAGCCAATCCGAGCTGAGCGCGCTGCTTTTCTGGGGACACAGCAACACGCACTTCCTGGCTACCAAGCTGGCGCGTTGGGGACTGGTTGTACGCAAGCCGCTAGAAAGAGACAAGCGAGTGGTGGAGATCCACCTGACACCCGAGGGAGAGAAGCTGATCGCGGAGGCATTTCCGCTGCACGCAATGCTGGTGCGCGCGCAAATGAGCGCCCTCGAAACGCGGGAGCAAGAGGCGCTCTGCCGCCTGTGCCGGAAGCTAAGCCAGGGCGATTCGGGAAGATTCATCCTGGAGCTCGCAAGCAGCGCGCGCGAGGAAATTCAGAAGGTAGAGGAGACGGTCGAGAGTTGACTGATGACGAGAATGAAAGCCGCGCCTCCGCGTTAAAGAGTGGCGCGTTAGGAGAAAATCACGAGGTATGGGTGTTTCGCACCATTCAATTTCGATCGCAGCTCTGGCCGCCGCGCCCTAGCTTGCAGCGGACGCGACGGAACGAATGGGAATTGCAAGAGGTTTCGCGGCCTCGGGCTCGGCCGCCGCCAGCATATGGCACTGCCCTTCGAAGAAAGCGCCCGGCTCGATTACAAGGCACGGGGTATGAATGTTGCCGGACACGACAGCCTTGGCCTGAATATCAACGCGACCGGTTGCCTGAATCTTGCCCTCGAAACGCCCCGCAACGATGACGCGGTTGCCGACAATCTCGCCCTGGACGGCAGCATGCTCGCCGAGGATCAACGTGCCAGCCGAAAGAAGAGTGCCCTTCATCACCGAGTCAATTCGAAAGGTGCCCGTGGATTCAAGCTTGCCCTCCAACTTGACTCCCGGCTCGAGGAAGCCGGTCCATTCGGCGGATTCCTGGTGCTTGCGTTCGAGCCATCGCCAGGCCATGCAGCGCTCCTTATCTGAGGAATTCTTATTCTCGCATGAGTTGGCTATACAGGCGGGCCAGATCGGCGGCGTCGTAGTATTCAAACGATAACTGGCCCGGGCGCCCCGGCGTCACAGGCCGGATGTGCGCCTTTGCGCCGAACTTGCGCTGCAACTCGTCCAGCGCGAACCTCGTATTGGGATCGAGTGCCGAAGGGACCGCCGCCGCTTTGGGCCTGGCGCCGCGGGCCGCAAGTCGCTCGACCTGGCGCACCGTCATTCCGCCACGCGCAATTCGCCGCGCAAGCTCGATCCTTTCTTTCGGTTCAGCGATAGCGAGAAGGGCTCGACCGTGGCCCGCGGAAAGGCGGCCCTCTTCGAGCAGGTCCTGAATAGGTTCTTCCAGCTTTAAAAGGCGCAAAGAATTTGCGATGGTTGCGCGATCTTTTCCCGTTCGCTCGGCTATCTGCTCTTGCGTGAAACTGAATTCATCGGTGAGGCGCTGAAAGGCGCGCGCCTGTTCGATCGGATTCAGATCCTCACGCTGGAGGTTCTCGACGAGAGTCATCTCCAACGCCATTTCATCGCGAACTTCGCGGAGAACCGCGGGAACGCGTTGGAGCGAGGCGCGCTGTGCTGCGCGCCAGCGACGCTCGCCAGCAATTAACTGGTAGCGGCTGCCTAGTCTGCGGACGACTATGGGCTGCACGATGCCGGTTGCTCTGATGGAGCGAGCGAGCTCTTCAAGCGCCTCGTCGCGAAAGCGCGTGCGAGGCTGATATGGACTCGGATCGATTAGGTCAATGTCGAGCTGTAGGAAACTCTCAGTCTGTACCGGAGCTGACATCGCCGCTGCTGTTGCGGCCGCTGCCGGAGACCCCACCTGCTGCGGCTGCTGCTGAGGCGCTTCCTGTGGCTCCCGAATCAACGCGCTCAGTCCCCTGCCCAACGCGTTTCTGGGCATTGACGATAACCTCCTTGGCTAGTTGAATGTAACTCTCGGCGCCTTTACTATGAATGTCGTAGAATATCACGGGCAAACCGTGGCTGGGAGCCTCGGCTAGGCGGACATTTCTAGGAATTACGCTCTCGAATACTTGCGAGCCGAAAAAGCTCCGGAGATCGGCAGCGACCTGCTTTGAGAGCGTTGTTCGGTCGTCATACATCGTCAAAAGAATGCCCTCCACCGAAAGGGCAGGGTTGATCGTCCTTCGCAGACGCATCAATGTGTCCAGAAGCTCGGAGACGCCTTCCAACGCCAGATATTCACACTGAATCGGGACAAGGACGGAATCGCTGGCGGCCAAGGCGTTGAGAGTAAGCAAATCGAGGGACGGAGGGCAATCGATCAGGATGTACTCATATTTGTCAAGAATGCCTTGGATAGATTCCCGTAGCTTATATTCGCGATCATCCATTGAGACCAGCTCGACGGCTGCGCCGACGAGGTTCTTGTCAGAGGGTATAAGATCAAGGCCCTCAACCCTAGCGTCGATGGTGACACGCTCGATAGGCTCACCCAGTATGAGTGTTTGATATAACGTGCGTCGGGCCGGATCCTTTGGAAATCCCAGAGCGCTTGTTGAATTTGCTTGAGGATCGCAATCGATGAGAAGTGTGTGCTTTTCGGAAACTGCGAGAGACGCTCCGAGATTCACTGCGGTGGTTGTTTTGCCAACGCCGCCTTTCTGATTGGCAATGGAGATTACTCGCGCCAATTTTGCTCCGATGGAAGCGGGAATTTAACTAGAAACCGCTAGGAATGCAAGATGTTTCACGTGGAACATCTGTTTGAGCATGAATCGGCTTTGGTTCTGGAAAGCGTTCCACGTGGAACAAATTGGCTACAGTGATATGGTGCCCGAGAGGAGATATCGGCGCAATGAGCCAGGTATTGAAATGGGCAATTCCCAGTTCCATCCACTCGCCTTCCGAACCTGTTGAGTGTCTTTTTCGCCTAGGAAAAGCACGAGCCGACCTTGCTGAGTCAATCTCTCCGAAGACCAACGCATCAGGCTCGCATGTTTGCCGATGGCCCTGGCGCAGACAAAGTCAAAGGTCCCGATCAGCGCGGCATCCTCCATGCGGCTGCGCACGACAGCGACGTTTGCGAGCTGCAGCCGTCGGACTATCTCAAACAGGAATGCTGCTTTCTTGGCATTTGCCTCGATAAGCGTTACATCCAGGCCGGGAATCGCCATTGCCAGAGGAATTCCAGGAAAGCCCGCCCCAGACCCAACGTCGGCGAGCCGACCATCGAGAATCTTCAGTGCAAAGGCAGCGAATAGACTCTCTCCAAAGTGGAATTTCACGATCTGCACAGGATCTGTCACTGTCGTGAGCGAAATCTTCTGGTTCCATTTCAAAAGAAGCGCAATGTAAACGGCGATCTGATCCAATAGACGCTGATTCTCAATGGGATAGTATGGGAGCAGAAGGGAAGCGATGTCAGCCGGAGAGAGATTCTTCATTCTTTTGTCGCTCGCGGATGGCACTACCTCACAACATCTTGTCTTTCGTCAAGATTTGGAGAAAGACGAAGACGCGAGGGAGTCATCATTCCGGCCGTGAAGTCAGCCAGAAAATGGGCCAGAATCGGTGGAAGCAAGCTACCAGTCCAGCCCCTTACTGCAGAGAACAGGATTCCTACTATGAACGTAGCAATAATACCCTTCTTGCCTTGATACGCATGCGCCAAGGCGAAAAGAGCGGCCGACGCCAGGACCCCAACTAAAGCGCTACTCCACAGCGAGTTACCGAATACATATTGGGCGAATCCCCGATAGATAAGTTCCTCGCACAGGGAGACCGTGATCACGACGGCAAGGAATACGAGACGCTCGCCAAGGTCCTGCGGGAAGACCTTCCTGGCAAGCTCGGGCAGGATCCCTTCCTGATCGCCCTTTCCGCGAGAGATGCGGCGAAGGCTAACAAGCTGATTTACTAAAACAAGGGCCGCGAGCAAAACTGATACCAGAGCGACGACACCACGGCTTGGAATTTGAAATCCCAGCGACGCGAGCGAAATCCTGTGTGCACCAGTCCGCCAGAGAATGACTCCTGCTGCGATCCATTGAAAGGCTATCGTTGAGGCGTAGAGTAGCAACCTATCCTGTTTCGTCGTTTGTGGCATTTGCATCAATTGCCGTATGCGACGCCTGCCCAGCCAGGGCACGGCGGTGCCGAGAAACAGGAGAATGAGGGCAAAGTCCCAGTGCATTCCTTCTGATCAAATCATCTTTGCAGAGCTAGGGCAAGCCGCGCGACGGATCGGCGCGGCGCGCCCGCGAATGTGAATCGATGGTTGACACCGGCGGACACCGCGCCGTATGGTTCTAAATTCCCGTCGGGAAATACAATGAAAATACTGGTGATTGGAAGCGGTGGCCGCGAGCACGCGATCGTTTGGAAGCTTGCGCAGAGCGCTTCGGTGCAAAAGATATGGTGCGCACCGGGTAACGACGGCATCGCCCGCGAGACGGAATGCTTGCCTCTGGATCTGAGGGACCCAATTGCGGCGGCCGATCTGGCCACGAAAATCGGCGCCGATCTGACGATCGTGGGGCCCGAACTGCCGCTTGTCCTCGGCATTGCGGATGAATTCGCGGGGCGAGGCCTACTGGTGCTCGGGCCCCGGCAGAGTGCCGCGCGCCTGGAGGGCAGCAAAGTCTTCGCCAAGGAATTCATGCAGCGGCATGGGATCGCCACGGCGGAAGTTTGCGGAATTTTCGGGTCCTCGCTGGAAGCGCTCATGGCGCTCGGTTCCGTGGAAATGCCGGTAGTGATCAAAGCGGACGGTTTATGTGCCGGGAAGGGTGTTTTGGTGACGAGTTCCAGGGCCGAGGCGGCTGCATTCATCGAGCGCCTGATGGAGAAGCGCGAGTTTGGTGACGCGGGAACAAAGGTATTGCTGGAAGAGGGGCTCGTTGGCGAGGAACTCTCCTACATTATTTTGACGGACGGCGAGCATTTCGTTCGCATGGCTCCGGCGCGCGATCATAAGCGAGCCTTCGATAACGATGAAGGGCCGAACACAGGTGGAATGGGCGTCTACTCGACCGAGGCGATTCTTCCACCGGCGCTGGAGAATACCATCGTTGAAACGATTGTCCGGCCGACGCTTGAGGGGCTAAGAGCCGAAGGGATGCCATACCGAGGCTTCCTCTACTTCGGTTTGATGTTAACGGCGCAGGGCCCCAAGGTGCTCGAGTACAATTGCCGCCTCGGCGATCCAGAGACCGAAGCGATTCTGCTGCGCGCGAATTTCGATTTTGCTCAGGCTTGCATGCAGGCGGCACTCGGGGACCTTGCAGGGTTTCAGGCGAAATGGTCTGACGGCGCGAG
The DNA here is from genome assembly GCA_036518755.1 of Candidatus Acidiferrales bacterium. Taxonomy (GTDB): domain Bacteria; phylum Acidobacteriota; class Terriglobia; order Acidiferrales; family UBA7541; genus Palsa-295. The sequence continues at coordinate 5,315 of DATDMO010000325.1, forward strand.
CGTGTGCGTGGTGATCGCGTCGAAGGGCTATCCCGGCGATCCGCAGACCGGCATCGCAATTGAGGGGCTTGCGGAGGCGGCGAAGGTGCCCGGCGCGGTGATTTTCCACGCGGGAACACGGTGGGATCGAGAAACTTTTCGAACGAACGGCGGCAGGGTTCTGGTAGTGAGCGCCAAGGGACGGGACCTTGCCAGCGCCAGAATCCCGGCCTATGAAGCAGTCCACAAGATCAGAATTGAGGGCGGGCACTATCGAACGGATATTGGGCGCATCAAGAGCCGGGGTTTAGAAGCCACGGTGGCCCACGCCGCCGGAGAGATGCGCAAGAGTTAAGGCCCATTGGGACGAATCGGCTGCGAGCGCATGCGCAGTCCCAGAAAATACAAGGAGAGCATTCGTGACTAGCGGTGGAAAGCGCAAAGCACTTGTTGGAATCGTGATGGGGTCGGATTCCGATTTCCCCATGATGAGCGAAGCTGGAAAAATGCTCGAAAAATTCGGCATTGTCTACGAAATGGAAGTGCTTTCAGCCCATCGTACCCCGGCCCGCGCCCATGAATACGCGACCACAGCGGTGAGCCGTGGCCTGAAAATCGTCATTGCGGCCGCGGGAGCCGCAGCGCATCTTGCCGGCGTGATGGCGGCAAACACCACACTGCCGGTGATCGGTGTCCCCATGGCTACGAGCGCGCTAAATGGCCTCGATGCGCTGCTCGCGACGGTGCAAATGCCAGGTGGAATTCCCGTGGCAACCATGGCAATCGACAAGGCCGGAGCCGCAAACGCAGCTATCTTCGCCGCAGAGATCCTGGCTCTATCGGATTCCGAGATCGCCAAAAAACTTGTCGCGCACAAGGAAGATTTGGCGAAATCAGTCGCGGAGAAAAACGCCCGCCTACAGAAACAATTGCTGCAAAAGCAGTGACCGAGATTTCGTCTGAAAGCAAAGTTCAGGAATGCCTAAAGTCTTTATTTCGGCGCCCCCATCAGCGAAGGTGCGCCGTGTGGGCGCTCCGTCGGATGGCCCGGCGATGGCGGCTCCGCAGGCGGTGCGAGAATCCAGGCCAAACCCGTTTCCTCCCGGATGGCGCACATGGTCTCGCGAGCATTCGCTGGAGCGATTGCCGACAATACCGCGCGGAGAAATTGCGTGGCGTCAGCAGCAAGCACCTTGTTGCTTTCGCCTTCTAGAAAGCGGCCGGCCACTTCCGCCATTTTGGAATCCGAGCGGATGATCTGTTCGATGCGCGGATCTTTTTGGTGGAGAAGTTCAAGCAGGGTCGTTGGCGCGTTGTCGCTCGGGTATGAAAATTCCAACAGCGTTCGCGGCTGTCCTTTTTCCGGCGGCCAAAACTGCAGATAAGTTGGCCTGAGGACGCGCGTCGTCCAATAATCCGAGTCTTGTTCCTGTTGCTGGATTTGATAGGTGAGCGTCCATATGTCCGGACCGTATCCCGGCAGGTAACCCACGAGAATCAATTCGGTCAGAGGCTCGTCTTCGGAAAGATTCACCTTGCCATGAAGGTTCTGGGCCACTTCATTGAGTCGTTCGAGCAAGCCTTGGCCAATTACTTCTACATCCGTTGCTTCGCCGCCACCTTGTTCCGGTTGAAGGTGCGGACTCGAAGGCAACAAACGGCTGCGAAGGTGAGGCAGCTCGTCATCTAATTGCGCGAGCACCTGCTTCGAGGAAGGAGATGTCCAATTTTCCGCGCCCAAAAGTATTCCGGCGCGGTCGCTGGAAAGGACCACCGGCGTGGGAGGCCGGGTGTCTGCTTCGATGGGATTTTCTACCGTGGCGACAAGAATTGCGTCCTTGACGACGGCAATAATCACGCGCCCGGCCGCCAGATTCGCAACCGTTTCCTCGGAGGGCGTTCCGGGTTGATCCTGCGATGAGGCTCTAGCTGCAATTTGCACGGCGATAACGGCCGCGAGCGCCAGTGACGCGCGAATGACGGCACTTCTTCGAATGTGCGACACGAACACGGCCGAGCCTTCCCTGGGAGGCGCCCCGACGTTTAGCCAAGTGAGTTTACGGCGAGCCTCATCGAAACAAGTTACCACAACGGACGCGAGCTGGATTGATTCCAAGCGGTAGGCAACGCGGCTGCGTCTCTTGTAAACTAGGGCGACAGCTTATCTGATTTCGCGGGTGAACCATGGGCATTCTCAGTGCACTAAAAGGAGGAAATCTGCGATCGCTCGATAGTATTCGCCATGGCGGCAAGCGGCTTTCCGATATTCTCGCGGCGCATGCGCTATTTATTCGGGGCGACGAGAAGGGCGTTCGCGCCGATCTGAGCGGGGCCGATCTTTCGCGGGCCGATCTTGCAAAGGCGAAGCTCAATTACGCAAATTTTCAGGGCGCGAACCTGAAGGGCGCGAACTTGCGGGAAGCTCGGCTGGCTTCGGCAGAACTGAACAAGGCTAGTCTCCAACAAGCGGACTTGCGCAAGGCGGATTTGACGGAGGCCAACTTAAGCGGCGCCGACTTGAGCGAGGCACAGTGCGGCGGCGTGGAATTTTTCCGTGCGAATTTGCAGGGCGCGATCTTGCGAGAGGCCGACTTCGGGGCCACGAATTTTCGCGAGGCGAATCTTCAGGGAGTCGATTTTGAAGGCGCCAATCTGAAGACCGCAATTCTCCGGGAGACCAAGCTCGAAGGCGTGGATTTGTCCCGCGCTCTGAATCTGGATTCAGCGCTGCTGCCGCGCGGGCACAATCCGCCTGAAAGCTCGAACAACTAAAGTCATCTCGCGGGCTGGTGCGCTCCACGCGACAG
>DATDMO010000326.1:0-3458 GCA_036518755.1 Candidatus Acidiferrales bacterium
TATGAACGCCATTAAGGGGCTGCGGATTTCATCGTCCACGGCATTTCCCAACATGGCTCTCAAGCACATGTTGGCCGAAGCAGGAATCGACCTTGAACGGGACAAGGTTCAGATCGTTTCAAGCCCGACCACCGGCAAAAACGAGCTGTGGCGCGGACACGATGGTGTCGACGCGATAGAGCGGGGCGCAGATGCTTATTGGGGTAACGGCATGCGCGCCGCAATCGGCGAGAAGCTCGGTGTTGCAAAGATCCACCTCGATCTGCGGCGCGGCGATGGTCCGCCGGGCGCGCGCTTGTATAATTTTGCGGCGCTGACAGCGACCGACCAGTTCATCAAAGAACAGCCTCAGGTCGCCGCTGGCGCGGTGCGAGCAATTGTAAGGACACAACGGGCCCTTAAGGCAGATCCTTCTCTCGCCACAAAGGTTGGGACCCGACTCTTTCCGGCCGAAGAGGCTTCGCTAATAGGAAACTTAGTGGCTCGAGATGCGCCTTTCTACGATGCAAAGATTTCGCTGGAAGCTGTCGACGGGCTGAATAAGTTTGCTGGGGCAAATGGGTTGATTTCTCAACCGGTTCCCTATGACCAACTGATTGTCCCTCCACCGATTCGTCAGCTCTGGAACGAATAGAAAAACGCCTTAGGTGGGTCGACCAGAGTGAGCGAGTAAGTAGGTTTAGGCCGCAGCGGTCTGGCGAACGGGATCAACGTCGACTCCACGAAGAGCAGAGCGCCCGCCAGCATGACGAATGAATTTGGAATCCGACAAAAAAATTCCAGTTCCTGAAACAGAAATTCCCTGTTCCGCCGAAAAACTTCCCTGTTCTTTTGCGCAGGGAATTTCACTGCAAGCCTCTGAATTTACTGGTGTGTTAGCGTTCGAATCGCATCAAGCGGGTCGGATTCAACGAAATTCCCTGTTTATTTCCCTGTTAGCAGGGAATTTGAGGGTGGAGACGGGTTCGAATCCGACTGCCTCCACCACCACGCAGTCTTTTATGTGCAGAGACTTCGTGAGAGTCGCCGAAAAGAACTCGGACTTCGTCAGGAGTGCCTCGATCTCTGGCACCGGCAGCGACCATCACGCCGGTCTACAGCTTTGGATCGCTTTCCTTTTGCGGAGGCAACTCAAACTCGACAGTCAGCGCGGCGTTGCGCTCTGCCTGCTCGGCGAGCCGCAGAAAAGCCGCTGCCAGATTTTCAAACCCTGTTCGTATTTGAGGGTCAGTCTCAAACTCTGCTCGGGCGAGCAGTTCAAGCGCTTTTGCCCTATAGCGATCCCCCGCGCTCACCGGCAACCTTTCGTACGTCTTTTTACGTACCGCACCAACTATTGGTAGTGGGATTGGTTCCGAGAAAGACCCTGGGCGCTTGTAGAGAGTTCCGTCGGTGCCGGCGGGTAAAGGGCATGATGCGCCGGTCACTTCCATGGCGATGGTCCGCTTTTTGGGGTCACGTGGGGACGGCCAGAAGGCCAAAGGATTGTCTCACGCAATCGTCCATTCTTCGGCGCTGACGCCGGCGAGCGCCTGCACGCGCGTTTCGTCAGCCGCAAGATCGCGCGCCAGCCCTGAATGGACAATGGCACCGTCGTCGAGCACGTAGGCATGATCCGCGATTTCCAGACTCATGCGCGCGTTCTGCTCGACCAGCAACACCGATATCCCTTCGGCGCGCATCTGTGCGACGACACGGAACACCTCGCGCACGATCAGCGGTGCTAAGCCCTGCGACGGCTCGTCCAGGATGAGCAGCTTGGGATTGAGCAGCAGCGCGCGGCCAATCGACAACATCTCCTGCTCGCCGCCAGACAGCTGCCGGCCGCGATTGAGTTTGCGTTCGGCTAGGCGGGGGAAGAGCTGGTAGATGCGCTCGAGCGTCCAAGGCCCCTTCCGCTCGAGCGGAACCTTGAGATTTTCTTCAACGCTGAGATTGGCGAAAATCCGCCGCCCCTCGGGCACATATCCGACGCCCTGGGCTGCGATGCGATAGGTTGGCCAATCGACGGTCTGCTTGCCGAAAATCGAAACGCGCCCTTCGCGCGGGGGCGTCAATCCCATCAAACTGCGCAAGGTTGTCGTCTTACCGGCGCCGTTGCGGCCGAGCAACGCAGTAATCTTTCCCTCCGCCACCTCAAGGCTGACGCCGTGGAGAATGTGGCTTTTGCCGTAATAGGTGTGCAGGCCTTCGGCGACGAGCGCGGTGGTCATGCGGCTTTGCCCAAATAAGCGGCCTGGACAGCCTCATTTGCGGCGATCTCTTGCGGACTACCCTCGGCCAGCACGCTGCCCTGGTCGAGCACGGTTATGCGGTCTGCGAGATGGAACACGACACGCATGTCATGTTCGATCAGTACAATCGTAAGTTTACTGTCGCGATGCAGCCGGCGAATAAGCCGGGTAATCTCATACGTTTCCTGGTCGCCCATGCCGGCAGTGGGCTCATCGAGCAGCAACAGATGCGGCCGCAGCGTCAGCGCCATTGCTATTTCGGCGGCACGCTGATCCCCGTGGGCCAGCTCGCCAACCAGCCGAACAGCCTTGGCCTCCAGGTTGGCCAATTTGAGGATTTCATGCACCGTCGCATCAATGCCGGCTTTCTCGGCTGCACTCATCCATGGCCGCAGGCAATAGCCGCCGGCCACCTCGGCCCCGATCCGGAGATTCTCAAAGACACTAAGCTCCGGAAATATTTCCGTGACCTGAAACGTGCGTGCCATACCGAGCTCGACGCGCTTATGCGCCGCCAGTTGTGTCACATCTCGACCATCAAATTCGATAGTGCCGGCACTAGGGGGGAAGAAACCGCTGATCAAATTGAAGAACGTGGTCTTGCCGGCTCCATTCGGGCCGATGACTGCACGCAACTCACCCTTCGGAACGCTGAGCGATACGTCACGCACGGCGACCAGATTTCCAAAGCGTTTCGTGGCGTTTTTGACTTCCAGCACTGTCACAATGCGTCCCTCACGTCGCACTCTGGCGGCGAATGAACCCCAAAAGGCCGCGCGGGAAGAACAGCACGACCAACACGAATAACAGTCCTACGAAAGACATCCAGTTGATCGTGACACTTGACAGGTAATCCTGCAGAACAACGAACACGACGGCGCCCAGCAACGGACCCCAGAAGGTGCGCATGCCGCCCATCACCGCCATCATGACAAAATCACCGGACTGGCTGTAGTGCAGACCTTTGGGGTCGGCAAAATTGTTGACGAGAGCATACAGTGCGCCGGCAAGACCCATGAAAAAGCAGGACAGCGTGAATGCAATCCAGATGTGACGCTCGACCGGAATGCCCAGGAAACGTGCACGGCGTTCATTCTCGCGGATCGCGATCATGGCACGGCCGAATGGAGAGCGCAGAATGAGCCCCATGGCGCCCACAGCAAGGGAAAAGCAAAACAAAACGAAGTAATAGAAGTAATTGGTGTTCGACAGGATATCGATCTG
>DATDMO010000327.1:0-12377 GCA_036518755.1 Candidatus Acidiferrales bacterium
CATTCCGGTGGCAATGGCGCGATCGTTATTCAGAGTTGTGATCACGAGCGCGCGCACGCCCGGAAGCGTGCTGCTTGCAATCTGCAAGTCAAGCTCAATGGTGCCGGGGAAAATTCCGGTTGCAGCGGACGCTGTTACGCCAATGTCCTCCCCGCCCGGCGCGCCACTGGGACCAGTGAACGCATATGTGAAGGTCGGGTTGAGGCCGTTGCCGTGGACGCAGATGCTTACCGTGGCCGTTCCCGATGTTGGGCGAGCGACTGCGAGTGGCGAGCCTTGTATGCTGCAGGTACCGCTCGTTAGAAATCCGATGAAATCCACATTGATTGGCGACGATGCGGCGGCCGTCGTCGGATCGACCACCACGATGCTTTCCCCATTCGCCTCGGGAGTCCCGGAACTCAGCGAAATCGTGCCCTCTGACACGTCGAATGGCACGATCACGAATGGAACAGGATTGGAAAGTGCCGCAGGAGTGTCCGGGTTCTGCACTTGAACTGTCAGGGTGCCCGCCGATTGCACGTCCGTTGGATTCAGCACTGTTGCGCACGAGGTCGCGCTCGAACAATTCGTGCCGCGTGCGGTGCCGTTGATCAGAATCGCGGACGCTGAACTTCCACTGCCCGCCACGAAGTTCACTCCCCGCACAGCCAACGGAAAAGCCTCTACGTCTCCCGCCATGGTGCTCGACGGAAGGATCGCTTCAATTGCCGGACCGCTCGAAATCGAAATCGTCGCCGATGCGAACTTCGTGGGATCGGCCTCGCTCGTCGCGATTACCGAAATTGCGTCGGGAGAAGGAGCCGCGCTCGGCGCGGTGTATACGCCGCTTGCCGTCACCGAACCACAGGCCGTTCCCGCGCATCCCGCGTCGCTGACGGCGCTCTGTACGCTCCAGTTCACGCTGGTGTTGCCGCTCCCCGCAACTTGCGCGACGAATTGCTCAGTGCTGGGCGTGCTCGTCGAAGGAGGAATAAACGCATACGCCGGCGATACCACGACGCTGACGCCGCCCGGCGAACCCAAAAAGAAAATCGTGGCGCTGGCGTTTCGCGATGGATCGGCGTGGCTCGCAGCCGTCAGCGTGACGCTTCCGGCGCCGGGCGTGGATGCTGGCGCAAAATAAAAAATGCTGCCTGACACCGGCGCGCTCGGCGCCACGCAGACACCGGATCCGCTCAGGCAGACTTGGCCCACTGTGACGTTGCCGTTCGGAATGCCGTTTACCGCCCACGTTGCCGTCGCGTCCGGCGTGCCAGCAACCGTTGCCGCGAACATCGCGTGCTGCGTTGCGGCCAGGGTCGCTGTCGGTGGCGAAACGCTCACCATGATCCCGCCGCCCGTAACGGTCACCGTCGCTGTAGCGCTTTCCGGTCCAGCGCTCGGCTGCGGACTCACCACCGCATGAACCGTCATCGGATTCTGCGACGGCAGACCTGCCGGAGCCGTGTAGACCGCGGAGGTCGGCCCGCTGGTGGTAATCGTGCCGAGAGTCGAATCACCGCCGGCGATTCCGTTCACGTCCCATGCAATGCTTTGGCCGGCGGCGAGACAAAACGCCGCGGAAAAACTCTGCGTTTGACTCAACGCGACGTTCGCCGATGAAGGCGAGATCGCATTCGAAGCGGCGCACGTGATCGTCACGCTCGCGCTGCCGGATTTGGAAGCATCTTCCGCACTCGTTGCCGCCACGGTTACCGCCGCTGGAGAGGGAGGCGCAGACGGCGCTGCATATGTGGCCGTGGACGCGCCCGTGCCTGCAATCGTGCCGATAGTCGAATTGCCGCCGGCGATTCCATTGACACTCCAGGTGACATCCGCATTCGTCGTTCCCGAAACGCTCGCGGTGAATACTTGCGCGCCCCCCGACGGCACCGTCGCGGTTGCGGGCGAGACGCTAATCGCAATCGCAGCGCCACCGCTTTCCACCGGTGTTCCGGGTGCACCCGGGGGAGCCCCCGCGTAACCGCATCCGCAAACCGCAATCGCAGCCAGGCACAACGCAGCGCTGAGCCCGCGCCCTCCGCGCTCGGCGGTCGCATCGTTGCGGGCTGCATCGCGGCGGACTGAAACTCGCCGAAGCCGCGCAACTCGCGGCGGACACGCAAATTTTTTTCGTTGGCTCACAATTTTCATGCGCCTCGCTAATCGCAAGGTATGTGCCAGAGCGGACCACTTTGCTCGAAAAATGCCTATGGACGGACGCCTGGTGTTCGTAACTATCAGAATTAGAAGGGATTAGGAGAATCGAAGGGAGCCGGGTTTAGGCGAGAATGTTCATCGAGAGGCGGGCGTCATGTCGTGGCGGGGCGCTGAATTAGTTCTAACTTGAAACATCTCAGTTTCATTTTGGGGCGGAGGAAGAAGCGGCAAAGAAGAGTGTCAGGGATTGCGTGCCAGGATGCTTCGCAGTGCTGCGTCGAGGTCAGGAAAGCGGAATTTGTAGCCCATTGCGGTCAGGTGCTTGGGAATCACGCGCTGGCTTGACAGCAGAAGAGGATCTGCCATCTGGCCCAACGCGATGCGGAGGGCGAATGCCGGCGCAGAGAAAATGGCCGGGCGATGCAACGTGGCTGCCACGAGGCGAGTGAAGTCCGAATTCCGCATCGGATTTGGAGCGACGACGTTCAAGGGGCCTGAAAATTCTTCGCTCGCGATTGCCGAACGTACAATTTCCACCGCATCTTCGAGCGCGATCCAAGACATCCACTGACTGCCGCTGCCGAGGCGTCCGCCGATGCCACACTTGAAGGGCGTGAGCATGCGCGGAAGCGCGCCGCCTTCCGCGGAGAGAATCACGCCGAATCGCAACCGGACGGTGCGGATGCCCGCTAATTCAGCGCGTCTTGCTTCCGCTTCCCAGTCGCGCGCCAGCAGCGCGAGGAAATCCGTTCCCCCTTCGCTCGATTCGGTCAGCACCTCATCGCCGCGATTTCCGTAATATCCCGTCGCAGAGGCGCAGAGAAAAACACGCGGTTTTTGTTTGAGGCCCGAAAGCGTGTCGACCAACACACGCGTGGAAGCAATCCGGCTGCTGCGCAGAACCGCTTTGCGTTCCGGTGTCCATCGCGCTTCGGCGATGCTTGCACCGCTTAGGTGAATCACGGCGTCGAAGCCTTCCATCGCGGGAGCATCCACGGTGGCGGCCATCGGATCCCAGAAAATATCTCCAGGGGATGACTTGCCGCCACCCCGACGCACTAATCGCGCAATGGTATGCCCGTCTTCCTGTAACCTGCGCGCCAGCGCTTTCCCCACCAGGCCCGACGCGCCGGAAATGAGAATTTTCATCGTTCCACTTTAGTGTTTATCGGCTCGGGAGAAAAGGAGTGTAGTTCAGAGAATATTCACGGCTCGCGAGGCGAGCAGGACGACAATCGTAAGAGAAATCAGGGCCTGGAGCATGGTGACGAGTTTCGCCCAGCGCGAAAGGACGGCTGTGTCCGTGGGCGAGAATGCTGTGCTGGTATTGAACGCGAGAAATAGGTAGTCAATGAAATGAGGCGACCACGACGAATCGCGGCCTTCAGCCGTCAGCATTTGGGGAAAGAGAAAGTCGCAATCGGAGCGATCGGTAGCGCGTTCACGTTTCAAAGGGCCGCCCGCGTCGAGCTTCCAATACCAAAGAGCAAAGACGAGAATGTTGGTGAACCAGAGTATGCTCGCGGCGCGCAAAAGTGCAGCGGCTGCGTTGAGATGATGGGCCATGCCGTAGATCAGAAAAATCAAGGATGCAATCAGGGCAAGGGTAATTACGCCATTGGCGACAAAGGTGAGAATCCGAGCCACGTCGTGATCGCCGCGGCGATAGGACACGGTCAACGGAACGAGCAAAACGAGGACAATCGCGAGCAATAGCCAACTGGGCCCCACCGAAAGCGGTTCCGGCAGCGCCAAATACACGCAGCCCGCGGCCAACATCGCCACGAGTGCAGGCCACCGGGGTTCCCTTTCGAATCGATCCGTCATCTGGAATGGCTCATCGGAATGCGGCGTTCGTATGCCTGTGCAGTCTACGACAGCGCTTGACTATGTTGCCGCGGGCTTCGCTCGCTCATCCTTTTCGGAGCCGGTCGCGATGTAGCCCTGGTGCGCGTCCTGAGCCTGTGCGTACTTCGGCTGGTAGCGGACGTTAGCGTAGTGAGACGCCTTCTCAGCTTCGGCTGCTCGCTTCGCTAGCTCCACCGTATCCCCGAAACCAAGCACTTGACGAGCGAGCTCGGTGAGCGGCCCATCGACTTGATACTCAGTACGCTGCATCGTCAGCAGGTTGATCAGGTAGAGAGGAGTACCGTTGAATTTCTCGAACATTTCGTGCCGGCTGCCCCACTCCGTCAGGAATCGCTCGCTGATTTGGCGGAAGATCTTGATGCGGTCCCACGCAGAAATGCCGGGTCCACGCAGCGCATCCGCGAGCTTAGGGCCGATGTACGGGTCCTCCAATTCCTTCTTGGTTGGCTGGACCACCACGCCGCGCCCGCAGAAGTCGATCAGAATGTTCACCATCTTGTGCTGATTTTCGAGATAGTAGGCGCGACCGAAATCGACATAAATATTGTTCGCCTTGAATAGGCCGCCGGGCGTCGCGAAACCGGTTTCCTCCGCCGCAATCATGAAGGCGCGACACGTCTCACGAAAACGGATGAGTTCGGCAAGCTGCGATTGCACGACGGGGCTAGAACTCGTACCGAGCGATTGAGTGAGCAGCAGGCCCAAGCCAACCATAAGCTCGGCGTGTACGCAGTGCCGAATCTGCGTTTCAAGGTGCACCCAATCGAACTGCCGCTGCGGATACCACTTGGCGTGGTCGGGATTTCCGATATGTTGCACCAGCGGCCACGGGATGAGGACGTCGTCGAAATAGACCATCGCGTCGAGTTCGTCGCCGATCGTCGCAAGCGGACGATCATATGGATCGGCGTCGGGCTCGGCATTCGACTTGCGCGCGACGACGGAAATGCCCTTCATGGCAATTGGAACCAGGGCGTACACGGTCTGTTCGGGCGTCTGACCGGGCCGCCAGAGGTTGCCGATCAGAAGGTGATTCACGAAGGGGACGGACGTGCCGATCGCCTTCCAGCCGCGAACAAGAATGCCCTCGTCCCTTTCTTCAATGATCTTTAGCATCGGCGTTTCGGCCATCGCGTTGTCGCGGCTGCGATCGAACTGTACGTCGAGGAACATCGGAGAAATTGCAAAGTCATTGGTAGTGACGTCTTCCCATTGACGCTGAATGTTACCCGAAAGATCGCGATGCCCGTTCTTGAACCGGGATCCGTCAGCCCAAGGCTTCTGATCGTCGACCTGCGTGAACATCACTACGTTCATTCCCGCCGGTGGCCTGGTGAAGATGCCCCCTTTGAAATGCCGGCAGAGAAAGTCCGTGTACTTGCGGCGACGCGCCAAATCCTCCTTGGACTGCGGCAGGAACCAGTGCATCGATTGACGCTTGCCGTCCTTGTCGACAAAGGTCATCACATCCTGGTTCGCCGGGTCGAGATGGAGGTCGTAATAGTCCGCGATCGCGCGAGCATATCCCTTGGTCGCGGGGTGAATGGTGATGTCTTCGATGAGTTCGCCACCGACGTAGACCCTTCTACCGTCGCGCAACGATTCCAGATATTCTTTACCCGTTCTCATGGCGCTGTCTCCTTGCTTGGCGGGGAATCACGACACAATACTCTCCACCTTTGAAGGTGTCAAAACTAGTTGCATGAAAGTAGTGCAGTCGAAGCGCGGAGCAGAGCGAAGACGAATCTACCTTGCAGAAACTCCACATGGTGAGGCTCTTGCACTTGCCGTCTCATTCGCTAAAGATAGATGCGATGAGAGCATGGTACAAAAGCGGAGCGGATCCTGATAGCCGCAGATTGGCGCCTCATCGTTCCGGGGCGATGCGATCCTGGTGTTTCCGTGCAGCAACGCTGTTGGCGATTTCGATTTCAGCGATATTCGCAAGCTCGGCGCAGGTACAGGATTCAAATTCGCTGACAGGGTTCCTGCCGTCGCGCGTGGCGGAGGAACGACAGCTTGAATCCAAGTTTCGGAGTATCCCCGATCCTGGACACGCCGAGAGCGACCTGCGCCATCTGACGAGCGAGCCTCATCTGGCGGGAACCCCGGCGAGCTATCGCGTGGCGAAGTGGCTTCGCGACCAGTTCCGCAGCTTCGGCTTCGATGCGGAAATCGTCAGCTACAGCGCGTGGCTGCCGCAGCCGCGCGAAGTGAGCCTGGAGTTGACCAAGCCCGAAGCAAAGCGCCTGGGGTCACCCGAGCAGCCCTACGATGGCGACAAAGCCACGCAAGATAAGCGAGCTGTCGCGGCGTTTAGCGACTATTCGCCATCGGGAGAAGTGACGGCGCCAGTCGTCTACGTGAACTACGGCACGCAGGAGGATTACCGGCAACTTGCCAATCTCGGGGTAGACGTGACGGGGAAGGTGGTGATCGCACGCTATGGCGTCGGATACCGGGGCGTAAAAGCCAAGCTAGCGGAGGAGCACAAAGCGGCCGCGTTAATCCTTTATTCCGATCCGGAACAGGACGGATTCGCCGTCGGCGATCCATACCCGCGCGGCCCGTGGCGGCCGATGAGTGGTATCCAACGAGGCTCGATCATCTACACGCAGATTTATCCCGGCGATCCGCAGACGCCCGATACGGCCTCGACGGCAGATGCGTCTCGCACGGCGCCATCAGGCGCGACGAATCTGCCGCACATACCCACCATGCCCATCAATGCTCAAGATGCCGCCGCGATTCTTTCGAAGCTCGGCGGCCAGGAAGCCCCCCGCAGTTGGCAAGGCAGCCTGCCCTTCACATACCATCTGGGGCCGGGCGATGCGGAAGTTCACATGAAACTGGTGATGGATTACGAACGGCGGCCGATCTACGACGTGATCGCCAAACTGCATGGAACGTCCGACGACCAGTGGGTGATCGTGGGCAACCACCACGACGCCTGGGTCTTCGGCGCAGCCGATCCGGGCAGCGGCACCGCCGCGATGCTGGAAACAGCGCGTTCGCTCGGCGAACTCGTGAAATCCGGATGGAAGCCGCGACGCACCATCGTGATATGCGAATGGGATGGAGAGGAGCCCGGCCTGATTGGTTCCACAGAATGGGTGGAAGCGAACCGTGCTGAGTTGCAAGCGAAGGCCGTGGCATACATCAACACCGACGTGGGCGTCAGCGGCCCCAATTTCACGGCAGGGGATACGCCCTCGCTCGACCAAGTGATCCGCGACGCCACTAAAGACGTACGGGACCCGCGCACGGGCCGTTCCGTTTACGACGCTTGGTATGGCCGGACGTCTAGCCAGCGCGGAGACGCGACGGCGCGCGCGATTCCCATGGCCGATGCTTCCGGTGTTGCGCCCGTTGCGCGACTCGGTTCGGGATCGGATTACTCGGCTTTCTTCGATTACGCCGGGATTCCCTCGATTGACTTATCTTTCGCAGGCGATTACGGCGTGTATCACTCGCTGTACGACGACTTTTATTGGATGAAGCACTTCGGCGATCCCACGTTCGCCTATCACGCGACGCTCGCCCGTATCCTGGGGACGCTCGCGCTGCGCCTGGACGAAGCGGACATTCTGCCGTATGACTATGCGTCTTACGCGTCCGAGATCGAACATCGGGCCACGGATCGAATCACTCACGCCACGAACGAAAGTGACCAAGACATCATGGAGCCGCTTCTGGACGCGGCCGCGAAGCTGACCACTTCGGCAACGAACGCCTCGCATGCCCTGGCCGCAATTTCGGGCACGCCAATCGATCCGGCGGAGTCAGATCAGATCAACCGCGCTCTCGCTGCCGTCGAGCAGGGTCTACTTGATCCAGAGGGACTCGCCGGCCGCCCCTGGTTCAAGCACACGATCTATGCTCCCGGCCGCTATACGGGTTACGCCGCCGAAGTGCTTCCCGGCGTGACGGAGGCTCTTGTAAGCGGCGATTCAGCCACGCTGCAGCGAGAGTCCGACGATCTGACGGCAGCGTTGCTGCGCGCTTCGGCGCGACTGGACACAGTGGCCCGCCTCGCTCAAACTGCCGCCCTCACCCGGGACAGAGGCCAATAACGGCGAAGCGGCGGGTCAAATCTTCTGTTGTTTCCATAGACCGCGCTTGAATAAGAGGATACTCGCGACCGCGATGGCTCCTTCGGCAATCACAATCGACCAGTAAACGCCGCTGGAATGGAGGCCGCGGTGGATCGCGAGCCAATACGCCAGCGGAATTTCAAACAGCCAGAAACCAAAAAAGTTCACGATGGTCGGAGTTACGGTATCCCCTGCTCCATTGAACGCCTGAAGCATTACCATGCCATACGCATAACCGATATTGCCGCAACTGACGATGCGAAGGCACGACGCGGCCAGCGAGACAACGGCGGGATCCTGAGTGAAAAGACGCACCACCGGCTCCGCGAATATGATGAAGGCAATCCCGACTGCGCCAAGAAAAAGCATATTGTAGAAGCCGGTGCGCCAAACCGAAGTCTCAGCGCGCTCGGGCTGCTTTGCGCCGAGATTCTGGCCGACAAGCGTAGCAGCCGCGTTGCTGAGCCCCCATGACGGCAGGATGATGAATATTACGACACGGATCGCGATGGTGTACCCGGCGACGGCAGCTGCGCCGAAGAAGCTCACAATGCGCACCAGACCGATCCAGCTGGTTTGAGCGATGGCGAACTGCAAAATTCCCGTGAGTGACAACCGCAGGAGCCGCAAAAGAACATCCCAGTTCGCGCAAATGTGGCGGCGGAGCAACCGGATACGTTCCGTGCCGCGCCACAGCCGATAGAACTGATACATCATGCCGATCCCACGCCCCGTGAAGGTTGCGAGAGCGGCTCCGGTGACGCCCAGGCGGGGAAACGGTCCCAAACCGAAAATCAAGCAGGGATCCAAAATCAGGTTGATGATGTTGGACACCCATAGTAGCCGCATGGCAATTGCAGCATCTCCGGCGCCGCGGAAGATCGCATTGTTTAGAAAGAGAAGCAGCACTACGCCGCTGCCGCCGAGAGCGATTCTTGCGTAGCTGCTTCCCACGGTTATGATCTCGGGCGTCGCGCCCATCAGCCGGAGGAGATCAGGCGCCAGAAAAAGGCAAGGGACTCCGATGACGGCCGCGAATGCAAGCCCGATGAAAATCGACTGAACGCCAGCGACAGCGGCGCCATCTGGATCTTTTTCGCCCGTACGCCGAGCAACCATGGCGGTGGTCGTTAGGCCCAGTCCCATGCTTATGGAAAAGACGAGCAGCAGCATGGATTCTGTGAGACCGACCGTGGCCACGGCGTTTGCGCCGAGGCGCCCGACCCAGAAAACGTCGACCACGGCGAAGAGCGACTCCAGAACCATCTCGAGGACCATCGGAATGGCGAGGAGCAGGATGGCGCGGTTCAGACTGCCGGTTGTGAAGTCCTGATGCGATCCGCGCACCGCCTCACGGATGGAATCCCAGAGGCTGGGTTGCGGCACTTTTGTGACAATGACGTTCATCGCTATCTGAGACTTTCTGCGCCGCGTTGCGTGCGTTCAGAGCTCTGAATGCAACCAGCGCTGCTGAAAACCAAAGGAGGTTTGAAAGGAAACTGCGAGCGAACCGGCCGTGCCGTCTACGCGAGGCTTACAGTGAGGATTTTCATAATTCTGAAACCGCCAATCCGTTCTGAACGCTTTTCAGAACAAGCGGACACCCAACCAATGGTGAACATTGTACTTCAGACGGCTCGTTTGGGCAAACGAAACCCGGAGGGGCCGAGCGCGGGGCCGAGCGGCTTTTTGTTCCGGCTGGTACACGCTAGAATGGCTAGTATGCGGGTCCGCGTTCTTTTCTTCGGGCAACTCAAGGACATTACCGGCGTCGATCACGACGAGGCCGAGCTTTCCGAGGGCGCCCGGGTCGAAGACCTTTTCGAGCGCTACGGCCGGCGCTTTCCGAAGCTTTCCGCTTTTCGGGCCTCCATCGCCGCCTCCGTGAACCAGGAATATGCCGGCTGGCGCGCGCCGCTCGCGGCCGGCGATGAAGTTGCGTTTCTTCCGCCGGTGAGCGGAGGTCAGCAACTCGCCATCGAACAGGACATTTTTCAGCTCGTGCGCCACCGGATCCGCCCGGAAGAAATCATCCAGGGACTGAAGGCCCCGGAAGATGGCGCGCTGGTGGTCTTCGACGGATTCGTGCGCAACAATTTCAAGGGCCGCCAGACGCTTCATCTCGACTACGAAGCCTACGAGCCGATGGCTTTGGTCAAAATGCGGGAAATCGGAGCCGAGATGCGCGCCAAGTTTCCCATCCATCGGCTGGCCATGATTCATCGCCTGGGACGGCTTGAGATCGGAGAGACCAGCGTCTGGATCGCCGTGAGTTCGCCGCACCGAGCCGCTGCATTCGACGCTTGCCGTTACGCCATTGACACGCTGAAGCGCTCCGTCCCTATATGGAAGAAGGAATATTTTGCCGGAGGCGCCGTGTGGGCCGAAGGCGAGGTCCCCTCTGGGAAAGCCATTTCCGGCCCGGATGAATCTAGTTCCTAGATGATCCGATACATGGCAACTGCCGGAATTCTGCTGGCGGGAACGTTTGCAACAAGCTCGACATGGGCGGGCTCGCTGAACGCGCGGGAACAAAGGCGTTCCGGGACGCTCCGCGTCCAGACGGACGTGGTGGGCATACTGGCGAGTGTTACGGATCAAGATGGGCGGCCGATTCCCGACCTCACGCAGGATGCATTTCAGGTTTCCGAGGAAGGCGTGCCGCAGAAAATTGCGAAATTCGAGGCTCAGACCGATCGCCCGCTTGATCTCGCTTTGATGATCGATTCGAGCATGAGCGCGTTCAAGGACCTGAGATTTGAAACGGAAGCGGCGGCTCGTTTTATCCAGCAGGTGGTGCGGCCCGGCGACTCGATGGCGGTCTTCGAATTCGATGAGTCGGTGACAAAGCTTTCCAATTTTTCCGACAACGTGCCGCGGCTGCAAGCGGCCGTGCGGAAGATCGTGCCGGGAGCGGGGACGTCGATTTACGACGCTGTCGAGCTGGCTTCGGATTCGCTGGCGCGCCTGCCGCAGGGGCGACGTCGCGCCATTGTGCTGGTCACAGACGGAGGCGAGACCACCAGCGTTGCAAAATTCGATGACACGAGGCGAGCTGCGATCACGTCAGGTGCGCTGCTTTACTCGATTATTATCCGCGCCGTGAATAACGAAAATGGCCGCAACACGGCCGGCGAACATGCCCTGATTACAATTACGGATAGCACGGGAGGCGCACTGTTCATTTTGGAAGATGCAAATCAGATCAATCAGATCTTCGATCGAATCAATCGCGAACTGCGTACCCAATACTTTCTCGGCTACTATCCGACGCCGACGCCGCCGCCCGCGAGCGACCGCCATGTACGCGTGCAAGTGAAAGGCGATTACGTGGTCCGCTATCGCAAAGAGTACTTCACGCCGCCGGTGGCGCAATGATGTGCCTGCCTGCGAGGCACACATGAATCAGTTTCTGGAGGTTGCCATCGAAGCGGCTCGCGAGGCCGGAGCGATGCTGCGGACGGAATTCAGCCGTCCGAAGAGGATTTCCTACAAGGGAGAAGTCGATATTGTCACGGAATCGGATCGGCGGTCGGAAACGATGATTGTCGGGCGCCTGCGCCAGCATTTTCCCAAGCACGCGATTATCGCCGAGGAAGGCAGCAACAGCGCAGCGGCCGGATCGAGATATTGCTGGCACGTCGATCCTCTAGATGGCACGACGAACTTCGCGCACGGATACCCGTGCTTCGCGGTTTCGATTGGCGTGACTGAAGATGGTGAGCCCATCGCGGGCGCGGTTTTCAACCCCGTCGCGGACGAGCTTTTTACCGCGGCGCGAGGCGAGGGCGCGTATTTGAACGAGAAGCCCATTCGCGTTTCGTCGGTCGGGAAGCTGGCGCAGAGTCTCGTTGCCACGGGCTTTCCGACCCATCAGCGCAAGCGAAGCGCAAACATGGAGTACTACTGGGAATTTACGCTGCGCTCTCACGGCGTGCGGCGCGATGGCTCCGCAGCTCTCGATCTGTGCTCGGTGGCCTGCGGGCGCTTCGACGCGTTCTGGGAATTCCGGCTCAACTCTTGGGACACCGCAGCGGGAATGTTGCTGGTTCGAGAGGCGGGCGGAATGGTTACCGATCTTGCCGGCCGTTCATATCGTCCGGGTGGCTTCGATATGCTTGCGTCAAATGGCCGGATCCATGAGGAGATGCGAAATATTGCCGCTGAAATCGCCGAGCGCGCGGTTCAGGACGCCTAACCAGCAGCCGCCCAATGAATGTAAGTGAACTCGATTTCGATTTGCCCCCTGAACGGATCGCACAGCGCCCGCTT
>DATDMO010000328.1:0-7465 GCA_036518755.1 Candidatus Acidiferrales bacterium
CGCTGGAACGCGACCAGTTCATTCGTCACCATGCGCAAGCCGAGCAGGTTGCCCACGGTGGTGCAGTCATGCCAGGGAATTCCGGCAAGCCACGCGATCGGCGCGAAAACCCAGCCGAAAATCTGTTCCAAGCTGGAAGGAAACCAGCCCATACGACGCGCCGCGAGCAAATTGTGGACACCGCCGAAACACGCATCGACCAGATAAATCAGCGCGATGAAGGAAATCAGCATCGCGGCGACGTTGAGCGCGAGGTGCAGGCCGTCGATGGTGCCGCGCGCGAGTGCGCCGAGCGCGTTGGCCTCCTTTTCCATTTCCGCCATTTCAACGCGGCCGGCGGTGAGGGGCTTTTCCGTTTCCGGGACCAGCATCTTAGCGATGAGGATGGTTCCGGGAGCCGTCATGATCACGGCGGCGAGCAAATGCTCGGGCTTGATTCCGTAGGCGATGTAGGCGCCCATCAGGCTTCCGGAAACGTGGGCCATGCCGCTGGTCATGATGGTCATCAACTCCGACCGAGTGACTTCCGGAAGGAACGGGCGAATGGTGAGAGGCGCTTCGGTCTGGCCCATGAAGATGCTGGCGGCGACGTTGAGCGATTCTGCGCCGCTGGCGCCCATCAGGCTGGTCATCACGCGCGCGGCCGCTTTCACGATGACTTGCATGACGCCGTAGTAATAAAGCAAAGCGAAGAACGCAGCGATGAAAATGATGATCGGAAGCGCTTGAAAGGCGAAATAAAAGCCGCGCGGCGAATTGTTTTGCCCCAAATCGCCGAACACGAAAGAGGAGCCGTAGTAGGAAAAATTGAGCAGCCACTTGGCGCCCGCGCCGAGCTTGCTGAAGATGAGCTGGCCGATGGACCAGCGCATCACCAGAAAGGCCAGGGCAATTTGCAAACCGAGTCCCCAGGCGACTGTTTTGTAGCGGATGGCGCGCCGATTCGTCGAAAACACGTAACACAAGCCAATGATGAAAATAACGCCTAGAATGCCGACGAATCGGTGCATTCAGCGCTCTCCTTCGCGACCATCACCCGCCGCGCACCACGCTCTACCTTTGCGACGCCTACTTCGATCAATAAACTGCAGAGTGTACGCCATAGCCGAATCGAACGGTTCGATCACTTTCAAGTCGTCGCAGTTAGCGGTACATGGTATTGCAACAGGCCAGATTCGTCCGCTCAATTGCAGGCCGGACGCTGGTATTGACCCCCTCGTTCTGAGCCAGTACCATGCGCGCCAAGCCGAAGGCCATCTGGGCATGAGTGTGTCTCTCGGGAGGGCGCTATGTTCTGTTCTTCATGCGGTGCGGCGGTGAAAGAAGGTTCGACGTTCTGCGGGACCTGCGGCAAACCAGTTAGTGACAGTTCCGCTCAAGCACCGGCTGCGCCAGTGGCCGGGGCTGTCGTGGCCGCGGGCGGACCGCCAATCGTGCAAGGTGGCATGGCGGCAGCGCGAGATACGGGGATGTACGCAGGCTTCTGGCTGCGCGTGGTCGCAGCGATCATCGACGGTCTGCTTATCGGCATTCCGTTCGTAGTTATGGCAGTGGCGATCTTCGCGAGCGCCCTTCCAATGCTTCGGGATCTTGGTGCGGAGCGAAATCCGAACCCGTTCCTCTTCATCAGCCTTTTTTTTCCACGACTGTTGCTGCTTGCGGCCTTAGGCTTGGTCGGAACCTGGTTGTACTGGAGCCTTCTGGAAAGTTCTTCGTGGCAAGCGACAATTGGCAAAAAAGCGCTGGGGCTGTATGTGACCGATTTGGCGGGCGCGCGGCTAACCTTTGGACGAGCGAGCGGCCGGTTCTTCGCTGGTCGTGGAATTGCGTATGTCCCTTCGCTCGGCGGACTCTATTTCTTGATCGATTGCATCATGGCTGGCGTAACGGAGAAGAAGCAGGCGGTGCACGACATGATCGCCGGGTGCCTGGTGCAACGGAACGCTTAATCTTGGCGGTCAGAAGATTTTTTTGGCGGGAAGAAGGCGTTTGGGGAGCGCTGCGCTGACCGTAAACATCGGTTCGTTTACGACCTGACTCAACCTCAGATTCATGGCCACGCTGCAAAGAAGATAGGCGTGTATCTCGCTGAAGTCCCAATTCTCCACGAGCAGATCGATCATTCTGGAAGTGGCGGCGCGGGCGGCGTCAATCGCATCCGTTGCCGACTCGACTACAACCCACGCTTCGGATTCCTGGGCTGTGTTTCGCGGAGCCGCTTCGATAAACGGCCCGTGCAGCGGCCGCTGATTATGCAAGCGAAACCGCAGCGTGACGTCCGCCGGGCACTCGATGCCGTTGATGCAGACTTCACCATCGCCTTGGGCTGCGTGCGCGTCGCCAGTGGAAAAAAGCGCGCCTTCATTGAACACCGGCAAGTAGAGAGCGGCTCCGGCGCAGAGTTCGCGGACGTCCATATTTCCGCCGAAGGCACCCGGTGGTATGGTGCGGAATTCCCCACGTTCGGCTGGAGCGACACCCATCACGCCGCAGAAGGGGCGCAGCGGAACGACCGCAGGCGCAAGCGAGCGGCTGACTTCACCTTCTAGCGCCCAATGAAAGAGGTAGGGATCAGGGAAGCGGTGCTTTAGAAAACCCAGCCCTGCAATGACGCTCGACCAGCCCCAGCCCTTATGCGCGACTTCGAGGATATCGATTTGAAGAACGTCTCCCGGCTCGGCCCCTTCGACGAAAATCGGTCCGGTCAACGCATGGATGCGTTCGCGGTTGATGTCGACATATTCGTCGAGCGTCATGTCAGGGTGCACTTGCGCGCCGCTGGCATCGAGGCATTCGAGATGAACTGTGTCTCCCGAAGCGATGGTGAGCCGCGGCGGCAGGTCGCGATTCCAACGGGAGTGAATGGGTTCAGCCGAAAGAACGTGGTTGGCCATCTTCAAACTCTACGCCTCCAATTCGACGGTCATCTGCAACTCGACCAGGGCATTTCGCGGCAACGCGGAGACTCCGATTGCAGCGCGCACGTGCCGGCCGGATTCACCGAAGACCTCGACGAGCAGATCCGAGGCTCCGTTGATTACTTTGGGGGAATCGGGAAAGCCCGGAACGGCATTCACGTAGCCGTTCGCGCTGATGATGCTTCTCACAGAATCAAATGAGCCAAGGTGCTGCTTCAAGACAGCCAACAGAGTGAGCGCGCAGCATCGCGCCGCGGCGTAGCCTTCTTCAATCGTTCGATCCTGGCCGAGCGTGCCAGTGATAACTCCTTCTGAATTCGTCGAAATCGCGCCTGCAAGATAGACGATATGGCCGATAGTTTTCGCTGGAATGTAATTCCCTCCCGCTTCGGGAGGCGCCGGCAAGATAATGCCGAGCTTCGCGAGCCGTGCTTGTGTCTCCTTAGCCATTCGACGCTCATAATCCCGCTGCAACTTCCGCAACTTTAGCATAGACGGTTCGTCGCGAGATTCTCATTGCGACGGCGCGTCCATGCGATAGCATGGCATGCAACGACGCTGGACCGAACGGACGCCGAATTGTTTCATCGAGGAGGCAGGATGCAACGCGCACCAATCCGCTTCATATCCTATGTTGGGGCGTTTTTCATCGCGGTTTTGACGATCGGTTGCAGCGGCATCTCGGCGCCGGTTGAAACGGCCAAGCCAGCGGCCCTGCCGACGATTGTCTTCATGACCGACTTCGGCACGGCGAATGATGCCGTGGCGATCTGCAAAGCCGTGATTCTGGGAATCGTGCCCAACGCGCGAATCATGGATATCACGCACCAAGTGACTCCGTACTCTATCGCGGAGGGCGCGCGATTTCTGGCCGGAGTGACACCTTACTACCCATCGGGCACAGTATTTCTCGTCGTGGTCGATCCCACTGTAGGCACTTCTCGAAAAGCCGTGATCGTGAGATCAAACAAGGGGCAATATTTTGTGCTTCCCGACAACGGCCTCATTACGCCCGTGGCGGACCGCGACGGCATCGCGGGCGCCCACGAAATCACGAACCGGTCCTGGATGACGGGCGACAAGATTTCTTCCACATTCCACGGACGCGATATTTTTTCTCCCGCAGCAGCTCATTTGGCGGCCGGTGAGGATTGGACGCTTGCGGGACCAGTGGTGAGGAACCTCGTGCGTTTGAATCCACCGGTCGCAACCATAGGGACGAAAGGCATTACCGGCGAAGTGATCGCCCTCGATGATCCCTTCGGCAGCCTTATTACCGACATTCAGGGAACCGACTTCAGAGAACTGGGTTACGCGGTGGGCGATAAGGTCAAACTTACGATCGAAAAGAAGCAGTATACTCTCCCCTACCAGAAAACATTCATGGGAGTTTCCATCGGCCAGCCGCTCGTGTACATCGACTCGCGAGGCCGCCTGGGAATCGCCGTGAACCAAGGAAACTTTTCCAAAGAGTACGGCGTGACGCCTCCGCTCTCCATCTTCATCCCACGCAAAGGTGGATGAGGATGTCGAGTCGAAACTCAAAAGCGGACAAAAGGGGTCCGATCGCTAGTTGGCAAAGCGTCGCGGCAATCATCGACCATACCAACCTGCGGCCCGAAGCTACGCCTGATCAGATCATCCGGTTGTGCGAGGAAGCCCGCGAGTTCGGCTTCGGCGCGGTGATGGTGAATCCCTGCTACATCAGGCTGGCCGCTTCGAATCTACAGGACAGCGAGGTGAAAGTGGGCGCTGTGGTTGGTTTTCCGCTCGGCGCCACTCTGACGAGCGTGAAAATATTTGAGACGAAAGAAGCATTAAAACTGGGAGCGCGCGAGATCGATATGGTTTTGAATATCGGGGCCCTTAGAGCCGGCAATCGCGCACTCGTGTTGTCAGACATTTCAGGCGTGGCCGATGTTGTTTGCGAACAGAGGGCACTCCTCAAAGTGATTTTGGAAACGGGGCTGCTTGCCAAGGAAGAAAAGCTCGCGGCATGTGAAATCAGCGAACAGGCCGGAGCTGCTTTCGTGAAAACTTGCACTGGCTTTTTGGGAGGGGTTGCGACCGTGGAGGATGTCCGACTGATGCGCGGCGCCGTGAAGATTGGCGTGAAGGCATCCGGTGGAATCCGAACCGCGAGTGATGCGCGCGCGATGATCGACGCCGGAGCGAGCCGGCTCGGCACCAGCAGTGGAGTCAATATCATTCGCGAACTGCGCGCGCAGACGGAGAATGACGCGTCGTCGCGATAGCAATCGTTTTCTCCCATTCTGCGAGTAGTTCCAAACTGACACTTTTGTTTCGCCAAGGATCGGCAATCCTCCCCGAGCCTAACTTCACGTAGTCGATTGACTGGGAACTCCACGTGATTTTTCAAAAAGGAAGGGTGTGGCTATGCGCATGCAGCTATACCCACGCGCTAAAACGGGCCAGCGTGAATTAAGAAAACTCTAATGTCAAATTCGGGGCGGCGGCATGGTAAGCGAAACATTGATTGGCGATCTTCTGATACGCGCGGGCCTGATTGATACGTCAGGGCTATCTCGCGCACGCGACGAGCAACAGAAATGCGGAATCTCGCTTGCCTCGGCTCTTGCGAATCTGGGGTTGGCCGATGAACGAGGTATTGCCGTGGCCATCGCAAAGACGTTGCAACTCGAATCCCTCAGCACCGAACTGCCAGAGGTCCCTCCGGACGTATCCGCTCTGCTACCCGCCGACTTCTGCCGAAAACGACAAATTGTCCCACTTAGCCTGAAGGGAAAGACTCTGCGGCTGGCGCTCATCGATCCGATGGACTACGCGACCACGCAGGACGTGGAGTTTCGCACTGGAAAGCGCGTGACGGCCGTTGTGGCAAGTGAGAGTTCAATCCGGGCGCTGTTAGACCACGTGTATCCCGTCCAAGAAGAAGCCGATGAAGTGCTCTCGGCAGGCGACCTCGAGGGTGAAGTCGAGCCCGTCGTAGATACCGAATTCGAACTGGTGGACCCTGCCAAGCTTGCGAAGGACACAAAAATGCCTCCCGTTGTGCGCCTAGTAAACCTGATCTTAAGCGGAGCGGCGAAAGATGGCGCCAGCGACATTCACATGGAACCCAAGGAAAGCCATTTGCAGGTGCGGTACCGCATGGATGGTTTGCTTCGAGACATCATAAAGATTCCTAAGAACCAGCAGGACGCCACAATCTCGCGGATGAAAATCATCTCCGGGATGGATATCGCGGATCGCCGCCGGCCCCAGGACGGCCGCAGCCGACTGAGATTCGAGGGAAAGCGCATCGATCTGCGCGTTTCGACACTGCCTACGCACTTCGGCGAAAAGGTAGTCATCCGCCTGCTGGATAGCCGCCGGGCGCAAATGGCAATGGATCAAATGGGATTGGCCCAGGAGAATCTTCACAATTTCCAAATGATGCTCGCGCGGCCGCAAGGAATGGTGCTCGTCACCGGCCCGACAGGCAGCGGCAAAAGCACCACACTCTACACGGCGTTGAATTGGGTGAAATCACCAACGAAAAACATCATCACGGTTGAGGACCCCGTGGAGTATCAGCTGGATGGTGTGAATCAGGTCCAGATCAATCCGAAAGCGGGGATTACATTTGCAGCGGGCTTGCGTTCCATCCTGCGGCAAGATCCGAACGTCATTCTTGTGGGTGAAATTCGCGACCAGGAAACCGCCGGCATCGCGCTCGAGGCGGCGCAGACCGGCCACCTGCTGCTGAGCACCCTGCACACGAACGATGCACCGGGGAGCATCACCCGCTTGCTTGATCTAGGGATCGAGCCGTTCCTCATTGCGTCCGCAGTCATCGGGATACTGGCCCAGCGACTGGTGCGCAAACCGTGTCCGCGTTGTTCGGAACCGCGGCAGCCGAGCGCGGATGTCATCGAGAAGGCGGGCGGCGCATCGCGATTGCCCGCAAACGCCATCTGGATCGCCGGGCGCGGCTGCGAAGAATGCAACCATTCCGGCGCCAAAGGAAGAATGGCTATTCACGAGCTGCTGGTGGTGAACGACGAAGTGCGCGAGTTGATTACGCGTCGCGCATCGGAACATGCCATCCGGAAAGCGGCGCGGGAAGCAGGCATGCGCACGCTCGTGGAGGACGGAATCACAAAAGCAGCAGCTGGTTTAACGACGCTCGAGGAGGTCGTGCGTGTTGTTGCCGCCGACGACGGGGCGGTGCTCAAGGAAGAATCCACAAAGCCAGCTTCCACTCCGCCCGCAGCCCCCCAAATCCGCGAAGAAATAGAACTCGACTCTGACGAGGCTCCGCCGGCCCCCCGCAGCGATGCTCCCGCGGCCGGTTCTCGCGAAAGGCAGAGCGTGCTGGTAGTCGAAGACAGCCGCACCATTCTCGCCGTGGTGAAATATTTTCTGGAACTTGAGGGGTTCTCGGTTCTCGAAGCGAAGGACGGCCAGACGGGCCTGGAAGTTGCGAAGCGGGATCGCCCTGACGTGATTGTCACGGATTGCAACATGCCGGGCATGGACGGTATGGCCATGGTGCGGGAAATTCGCTCTCATCCGCCTACTCA